>CAZPLM010000073.1:0-7031 GCA_964587275.1 uncultured Muribaculaceae bacterium
TATCCACAGCAAAAAGAACAGTTACATTACAGCTGCATCTACTTTTGAGGGACGCAAATACGGATATATTTTCCGTAACTGCAAGTTAACGGCTGAAGAGGGAGTAACAAAAGTCTATCTGGGACGGCCGTGGAGACCTTTTGCAAAGACTGTCTTTATCGACTGCGAGATGGGAAATCATATTCTTCCGGAGGGCTGGCATAACTGGAATAAGAAAGATGCCGAGAAAACGTCATTTTATGCGGAATACGGAAGTTATGGAGCTGGAGCGGCACCTGCAAAAGAGAGGGTCAAATGGTCTCACCAGCTGACACCAAAGCAATTAAGCGACTATACATTTGAAAAAATAATGGATCAGGGAGACGGAATTATCTGGGATCCATACAACAATAAATAGCTATGAAAGTTTTACGTTATATACTGGCTCTCACGGCTGCAATAACAGTATTTATAGCCATCAGTTCATGTGCCGTCAGCACAAAATCTTTGGCAGTAAAGATGGTACAGTCGGAAATGACACGTTTCCCGGAGGCCTCTTATTTGGACGGTCTAAATGGCAAACTTAAATGGAATTACACGACAGGACTGGAGCTGAAAGCATTTCTTGATGTTTATCAGACATGTGGTGAAAAGAATATTTATAAATATGCTGAAAACTGGTATGACACGATCATCGATTCTGCTGGTAATATAGCCACTTATAAGGAAAGTAATTATAATTTAGATCATATCTGCCCGGCAAGAACTCTGTTTTATCTATATGACAGGACAGGGAAGGAAAAATATCTGACGGCCATGCAGAGTGCAAGAAATCAACTTGCCGGCCAGCCGAGGACATCAGAGGGCGGATTCTGGCACAAAAAAGTATATCCCGAGCAGATGTGGCTTGACGGCCTGTATATGGCTCAACCATTCTATGCAGAATATACTTCAAGATATGAAGAGCCTTCAAAGAGGGATTCTGTTTACAGGGATATAGTGAATAATTTTATTGTTGTGGCACGTCATACCTATGATCCTGCCACCGGACTTTACCGCCATGCCTGGGATGAGTCAAAGCAAATGTTCTGGTGCGACAGTATCTCAGGCCAGTCCCAACACGCCTGGGGAAGAGCAATGGGATGGTACCTTATGGCAATTGTCGAAACCCTTGATTTCATTCCTGAAAATACCGAAGGAAGAGAAGCTCTTTTGAAGATACTGCAGGATGCAATAAATGTGCTCCCAAAATATGCAGACGAAGAGTCGGGAATGTGGTACCAGGTCCTTGACTGCCCTGAAAGAGAAGGCAACTATCTGGAATCCACATGTTCTGCAATGTTTTCATACACGCTGCTCAAAGGAGTGCGTAAAGGATACCTTGATGCCTCTTTAAGTGACTATGCGAAACAGACATACAACAATCTCGTGAAAAAATTCATAAGAGAATATAACGACGGGACTATATCAATTACAAACTGTTGTGCTGTTGCAGGACTCGGTGGAAAAGAGATGCGCAGCGGCACTTTTGATTATTATATAAATGAATCGATTAGAGACAATGATCCAAAGGGCGCAGGTCCTTTCATTTGGGCATCATTGGAGATGGAAAGAAAATAATGAAAAATAGAATGTATATACTGCTTTCATTTTGCACTTCAGCACTCCTTTTGTGCTTTGGGTGCGGAGAAAAGACAGTGGAGCCATCATCCCCTGCTATTCCCGCAAATGTCATTATTACAGCCTCCACTGAGAATTCATTGACATTCAGTTGGAATACTGTTGTTTCTGCAGATTATTACAGTTATCAGTGTACAGATTCAAATGGAAATATTAAGATATCATCTACCACTGCTCAAACTTCAGTTACAGTTACGGGGCTTACAAAACTCACCACTTATGGCTTTTCTGTCCGAGCTCATTCCGGAAATCATTTCTCCGATTACTCTGCATCAGTAAAAGGCACAACCGGAGGTGGGGAGCCTGAACCACCTGCGACTATTGTTGATTTCGGTCTTCCCGAAGATGAAAATGACGGCCTTGTAAGGGCATTTCCCCGTGCACAGGGTTGCGGGATGTTCACTACCGGAGGCCGCGGAGGCGCAGTATATCATGTAACTAATTTGAAAGACAGTGGAGAGGGCTCTCTTCGCTGGGCTGTTGAACAGAAAGAGACAAGGACTGTTGTATTTGATGTAAGCGGCCTGATCGAACTGAAATCAACCCTGAAGGTCAATTACGGCAATTTAACCATTGCAGGACAGACTGCACCTGGTGATGGGATATGCCTTAAGAATTATTCCACACAGATAAGTGCGGACAATGTAATAATACGTTTCATCAGATTCCGAATGGGAGATGAAGCAAAACAGGAAAACGATGCGATATGGGGCAAGGACAACAAAAATATCATAATTGATCACTGTTCAATGAGCTGGAGTACTGATGAATGTTCTTCGTTCTACGATAACACCCATTTTACAATGCAATGGTGCATTCTGAGCGAGAGCCTCACCAACTCGGTCCACGGGAAGGGCGCTCACGGCTACGGCGGCATCTGGGGAGGAACTCCTGCTTCTTTCCACCACAATCTGATAGCTCATCATACGAGCAGAACACCTCGTCTTTGCGGCAGCCGTTACACCGGAAAACCTGAAAATGAAAAAGCCGAACTTGTTAATAATGTTTTCTATAACTGGGGCAATGTTAACGGTGGCTATGCCGGTGAGGGAGGCTCATTCAACTTTATCAACAACTATTATAAACCCGGAGATGCCACCAATGACAAGAAGTCACTGGTCAACAGAATATTCAGCCCAAATTTTGATGATGGGAGCAATACAAATGAAAAAGGGGTCTGGGGTAGATTTTATGTTTCAGGCAACTATTTCGACAAATCATCACCATATCTTGATGAACAGTATTACGGACTGCTTGATGCGGTTAATACAGATAATTGGAATGGCATTCATCCGAAAGATACTTCTCAGTACTGGAGCGGTATAAGTACAATCAGATCCGATACAAAATTTGACATCTCGGCAGAAGGAAGTTATGTAACTGCACAGACTGCCTCCAACGCATACGAATCGGTTCTCTCCCATGCCGGAGCATCTTTATCAAGAGATGCTGTTGATACAAGGATTGTCGAGGAGACAAGAGGCGGAACATATCATTATACAGGCAGCAACGGGAGTACTCTGGGAGGAATAATCGACACTCAGTCAGATGCCGGCGGATGGCCGAATTACAGTTCGGATACGGCTTTGACAGACTCCGATGGAGACGGGATACCGGACAGTTTTGAAGAGGCCTGCGGACTTGACAAAAACAATCCATCGGACGGTATTTTAAAAACCCTTGACAAGAGAGCCAGATACACTAACCTGGAAGTTTGGCTACACTACATAATTAAAGAGATAATAAATTGAATTTTTAACTAATAAAACACGAATTTCTATGAGAAAATTGACTTTGAAATTTGCCCTTCTGTTTTTGGGACTCGGCTGCTCACTGGCGCTTGAGGCTCAGGAAGTGAAAGGTGTGGTCAAAGACATTAACGGTGAGCCATTAGCTGGTGTATCCGTTGTCGTTGAAGGCACCACAATAGGGACAGCTACCGGGCTTGACGGTGACTACATCATCAATGTTCCCGACGTCTCAAAGAATGCGCTTAACTTCTCTTTTATCGGAATGAGGAGTCAGAACATTCTTGTAAATAAACGTGCAGTTATTGACGTTATTCTCGAAGATGACTATACTGTCCTCGACGAAACGGTTGTTGTAGGTTATGCGACTGTAAAACGTCGTGACCTCATCGGAAGTGTTTCTTCTGTAAACAGCGAAAAACTCGCAAAACAACCGGTAACAACCGTCAGTCAAGCCCTTTCAGGACAAATGGCCGGCGTATCGGTAGTTACTACCGAAGGTGACCCTGACGCTGATATCAAAATCCGCGTCCGCGGTGGCGGTTCCATCACTCAGGATAACTCCCCATTATACATCGTTGACGGTTTCCCTGTAGAATCAATCAACGATATAGCTTCTTCAGAGATTCAATCCATTGACGTATTGAAGGATGCATTCTCGACAGCAATTTACGGTTCAAGAGGTGCGAATGGTGTCGTCATAGTGACCACAAAAAGCGGCAAAGCCGGAAAAGGTGTCACTGTTAACCTTAATGCCTATTACGGATTTAAGAAAATAGCCAACAAGGACGCCATTCAGGCCATGGATTCTGAAAACTTTGTAAAATTTCAGTATGAGCTGGCAAAGGTTCGCGACAATGTTTCCGACAATTACGAACCCTATTTCGGTACATTCAACGACATTGACCTCTATTATGGCCAGCCTGTCAATGACTGGGTCGATCAGGTCTTCGGTAATACCGGCAACACTCTCAACACTGATCTTTCCGTTTCAGGAGGAGGAGATAATTACAACTGGACTATGGGATATGCCCATATTGACGATGATGCGATTATGAGCGGTTCCAATTATCACAGGGACAACCTCAATATGAAAGCACAGTACAAGCCATATAAGCAACTTACTTTTGATGTTAATGTTCGTTACTCAAGTACCCGCGTACGCGGCAGCGGAGCAAACGGAATCAATGATACAGGCACCACTTCCGGTAACGGACGTCTGAAACACGCAGTTTCATATACTCCGATACCAATCGCATCTGTTATTCAGGGCGTCGATGAAGAGGCGGACTACGGAGACAACGCTCCCCCATTGCTTTCGGTTGCAGACAATGATACAAAACGCGACCGTACTTCATGGAATGCCAATGGCGCACTTACCTGGGAAATCATAGACAACCTGAAATTCAAAGTAGAGGGTGGTCTCGAGGATTACCGTCAGATTGACAACCGTTTCTATGGCCTTACGACTTACTATGTCAATAATACAGCCACATATAAGAATCAGCCTGCAACAATGTACACTGATTATTCAAGGAGAAAATATCGTAATACCAATACTTTAAATTATGATTTCAAAGAGTTGTTCAATAATGATAGACATTCATTGAACCTCCTTCTCGGAGAAGAGGTCACCATTTCCAAGACCAGTCAGTTGAAAACTACAGTAGAGAACCTTCCGGACTTTTTCGATGCTGAAATGGCATGGAACTTTATGGGTTCGGGAACATCAGTCTCTTCAAATAATAATATATATGCTGACGATAATCTGCTCTCTTTCTTCGGACGTGCAAATTATGAATTCGATCACCGCTATTCAGTTTCCGCTACACTTCGCGCCGATGGTTCATCAAAATTCTCGAAGAGCAACAAATGGGGTATTTTCCCATCTGCGGCAGCTTCATGGAGAATATCAGAAGAACCTTGGATGTCAAATGCTTCAGAATGGCTTCAGGATCTTAAACTCAGATACAGTTTCGGTTCTGCAGGTAACAATAACATCCCTTCAGGACAGATTAATAAGGAATACGGAGCAAATTCCACAACATGGATCAGCCAGGGCACCACTTACTGGACTGCAGGCAAGATCATGAACAATCCGGACCTTAAATGGGAAACCACTTATACTCATAATGTCGGTTTGGATTTCAGTTTCTTCAAAGGAAAACTCGCAGGTAGTGTCGAGGTATATCAGAACAACACAAAAGACCTTTTGATCAACTTCCCTATCGCCGGCAGCGGTTATGATTCACAATACAGAAACTTAGGAGAAACGCGCAACAGAGGTATTGAATTGACACTGAATGTTCCATTCATACAAAAAAAGAATTTCGATCTTTCATTCAGTGGAAATATCTCGTTCAATAAAAACAAGGTGCTTTCTCTCGGAGGTCTTGATCAGATAGAATCTCAGTCATACTGGGCATCCACTGAAATAGGCACCGACTACCTCGTTCAGGTAGGACAACCTTTGGGCAATATGTACGGATATGTCAGCGACGGAAGATATGAAGTCGATGATTTTACTTATTCAGATGGAAAATGGGTATTAAACGAGGGTGTAACAAATGACTCTAACGTTATCGGAAAAGATTATCTACTTCCGGGCGCAATGAAACTCAAGGACCTTACAGGTGACGGACAGGTAACAGTAGCCGACCGTACCATCATAGGTAATTCTTCTCCATTGTTCCAGGGCGGTTTTTCTCTGTCAGGATATCTTTACGGATTTGACTTTTCAGCTCATTTCACCTTTATGTATGGCAATGATATTTACAATGCCAACAAGATTGAATTCACATCTTCACGTAAATTCTACAACAGAAATCTTATCAATACGATGAATGTTTCTGACAGATGGACAAATATTGACTGGGAAACCGGAGAACTTATCACGGATCCAACCACTCTTGCCTCTGCCAATTCAAAAACCACAATGTGGTCTCCACTGGTCGGACAGGCAGTATTCAGCGATTGGGCTGTAGAAGACGGCTCATTCCTGCGTTTACAGTCAGCCACCATCGGTTACACGTTCCCTGAGAAATTGACCAAGAAAGCATATATTTCCAAACTTCGTCTGTATGCTACAGGTACAAATATTTTCTGCCTGACCAAATATTCCGGATATGATCCGGAAGTCGATACTCGCCGCAGCACCCCACTTACTCCAGGAGTTGATTATTCAGCCTATCCAAAGAGCACCGGTGTAGTATTCGGTATAAATATTACATTCTAAATAAAATTGTATAAAGATGAAAGCAATTAATAAAATAGCATATACTCTTTGCGCGGTAGCTTTATTTGTAATGCCTTCTTGTTCGGATCTTCTCGAAACATCATCGCCATCTACATTTGACGAATCTACCGTCTTCTCGAATTACACTCTGGCCGAATACAACGTATTTTCAATTTCAGAAGTCTTCGGTCATACAAACTGCTATCGCGGAAGATACCTTCCGTGGTATGGATTCAACACCGATATCGAATGGTATAACGGTACAAACAGTGCGGGGAATGAACTGGCAGGATACAATACGCTGTCAAACAACTCACAGTTGAATCTTTCAAACGGTCCTTATAATGAAATGTACATCGGAGTCGAACGTGCCAATCTATGCATAAACG
>CAZPLM010000073.1:7041-7485 GCA_964587275.1 uncultured Muribaculaceae bacterium
TGGAAAAAGATGACGAAATGGCTTATCTGCTTGGTGAATCACTGACAATGAGGGCATTGCTATATTTTGATCTGATCAAGGGATGGGGCGATGTTCCTGCAAGATTCTCTCCTGTCGAGGGCAATTCGATTTATGTAGCCAAAACCAGTCGTGATGTCGTCTATAAGCAGATTCTCGCAGACCTTGAAGAAGCATTCAACTATCTTCCAATGCCTAATGAAACCTCAGCAACATCTTCGACAGATCGTGTCAGCCGCGCATTTGCTGAAGGACTTTATGCCCGTATCGCTCTTGCAGCATCAGGTTATGCACTTCGTCCGGATGACGGAATGGTTGGAACAGGCAATATGGGAAGTGTACGTCTCAGTTCCGACACTGAACTAAGCAAGAGTGTCCTCTATCCCAAGGCACTCACAGCCCTCAAAGATGTGATTGCAAACAGCG
>CAZPLM010000073.1:7495-10082 GCA_964587275.1 uncultured Muribaculaceae bacterium
GTTCTCTTGATTCAGATTATGAAGATCTGTGGTACGGAGTTAATAACTTCGATCTCAAAGCCGGAAAAGAGGTCATTTTCGTCATACCTTTCGGAGACGGACGCGGCCGCTGGAATTATACATTCGCTGTCAAATCAGAAGGTGCAAGTATCTCAAATGGAGCAAACAGTGGCGGTACAGTCGGCCCTACCCCTTCATTCTATTTTGATTTCGATGCAAATGACGTCAGAAGAGATATGACCTGCGTTAATTTCAAATGGAATAAGAATAATCTTCAGGAACCTTCAGGTATCAATATGTGGTACTTCGGTAAATATCGCTTCGAATGGATGGATACACAACCATACACCGGAGGAAATGATGATGGAGTAAAACCTGTCTACATGCGTTATTCGGATATACTTCTGATGGCTGCCGAAATAGCCAATGAACTCGGAGACCTCACTTCTGCCAAAAATTATCTATTGCCGGTCCGCGAACGCGCATTTGCAGACAAAGAATATCTGGCTGACAATTATGTTAGTGCTATCTCTTCAAAAGATGGTATGTTTCAGGCTATTGTAGATGAGCGCGCATTTGAGTTTTCAGGTGAATTCCTCCGCAAGGGAGACCTTATCCGCTGGGGAATGTTGAAAGAGAAAATTGACGAGACAAAATCAAAGCTCAATGACCTCTCAAACCTCTCAGGAGATTATTCCTATATGACCGGAGACATCTACTATAAGGAAGCCGATGATGAACAGACTATCATAATATATGGGATGAATCCCGGTGAAGATGCCAATCCTGGTGACGGGTGGACTGCAATAAAAGGATATATCAGCACCACCAAACTGACATCTGCAAAGATATCTGCCATCTACACCCTTGATCCTGACACACGTCAGTTCTGGCCGATTTTTGACAATACAATATCAAACAGCCAGGGTACCTTGGTAAATGATTATGGATACTAATCTAAATCTGATTATTAATATGAAAAATATAATTACTAAACTGCTTGCAGTAATTGCGATACTTTCGCTCGGACTTTTCTCGGGCTGCCACACTGTGGAAGACGAGATAACCGAAATGAATCTGTCAAGGTGCCTTGAGCCTATGAATCTTACCGCCAAAGTAACGAATGGCGATCAGGTGACTTTCGGGTGGGATCTTACCAGTGGCGCCGACAAATACGGACTTGAGATCTATAGTGATGACAAGAGTACTCTCGTCAATTCCGTAGAACTCAATGCCGGTGATATTCCATACACTATCAAGCTTGAAGCCGATGCTTCATACTATTATCGTGTTCAGGCAAGAACTACTCTTGTTGGAAAAGATTATTCTAATTGGGTGAACTATGGAAAGGTCATTGAAACTTATGCGGTCAAATCCAATCTCTATATTAAAGTAGCTGAAAGGACTAACTCTTCACTGTCATTTACATGGACAGCAGATCCTGAAGTAGATCGTCTTGTATATGAGGTTACCGGCTCTGATAATGCTAATACCAAAACTCTTACAAGTAGCGAAATAGCAGCAGGAGCAGCTACCATCAGCGGCCTCAGTGCCACTACCAATTATGTAGTGACACTCTACTTCAAGAGCGCCAATCGTGGTGAAATCAATGTTTGGACACGTCCGAACACCGGAGATGCATTCCCTGTTTCAGATGTCGCTGCTTTTAAAGCTGCAGTAGCAGCAAAAGAGGTAAAAGTATTGCTGAAAGCAGCAGGATCTCCGTACGATTTGGGTGAAACCGGACTTGATATTCCTGCAGGCATAGAAATCTATGGAGAAGAGAGTATTGACGGAAGTCGTCCTGTAATCAAAGGAGAATTAAGCATTCCTGACACATTCGAAGGAGGAAAGATCTATCTGGAATCAATCGAAATGAATGGAGTTAAAAACACATACGGGTTCGCCATTCAATTGAAGAATGGAGGCAAGGCTGCAAACCTTCCTATTGACGGGATCGTTTATAAGAACTGTAACATTACGGGATACAGCAAAGGTCTTATCTATGAATGGGGACAGACAATGGTTCTCGAAGAATTGACCTACAATGGATGTACAATTTATGAAATCAATGCTGATGGCACAAATGGCGGTGATGTCATTGACTTCCGTAACGCCACTACCATCGGTGCATTGAATATTATAAACAATACGATTTATACCGGATTTAGAACATTCATCAGACTTGACGCGAATGTTACTGCTGCCGAGATTCTTGTAAAGAACAATACCATAATGAACATCTGCTTTATTGACAATACAAACAACTCCGGCTTCTTCGGGATCAAATCGACCACAAAGCCATCGAGCCTTGTTTTCAGCAATAATCTTGTTCTATATGAAACAGGCAGCGCTTCCATTGTCAATACCAATGAAAAGAATCTTGCCGACATAACTTTCTCAAATAATTATTATTACGGATGTGTGACCTCGTTCTTTGAGAGAGTCACGACAACAGCTGCAACTGCAGGCGGTGGAAAAGTTCTTTCTGAGGATCCATGCTACAATGCAAAGGGCGGAATGTTCAATCTTACCAACCCTGATGTTTCAGTTGCGCAGGCAGGTGCACCTATATGGTTTACCCCAT
>CAZPLM010000074.1:0-7657 GCA_964587275.1 uncultured Muribaculaceae bacterium
TCTTTATTCTTCAGATGGTACTTTTAAAAATGCCATTACTTCCGGTGCTTGGCACGTTGAGGATGTTGTCTGTGTGGACAACGCTGCGAAAGTGGTTTACTTTACCGCCTGCGGTGTTAATAAAAGTGAAAATCCATACTATGCCCACCTTTACAGAGCAAATTTCGACGGCACTAATTTCAAACTTCTTGATGCCGGTAACTTTGACAATAAAGTGATGATGTCCGATGATTCCAAGTTTTTTGTAAACAGTTCTTCAAGGGTGGATACTGCTCCGGAAAATATTCTGTATGACAATATGGGCCGTAAGGTAATGGACCTTGAAACTTCCGATTTCAGTCAGTTACTCTTGGCAGGTTATAAATTCCCTGAACAGTTCAAGGTAAAGGCGGCCGATGGTGTTACTGATCTTTGGGGAGTGATGTACAAACCGTTTGATTTCGATTCAACAAAATCTTATCCTATAATAGATTATGTTTATCCGGGTCCTCAGGTTGAAGGAAACTTCATCAACTGGAGCAGGAATTTTACCCGTACTGACAGATTGGCGCAGATTGGATTTATTGTCATTACAGTTGGAAATCGCGGAGGTCATCCGGACAGGTCAAAATGGTATCACAATTATGGTTACGGCAACCTTAGGGATTATGGCCTTGAAGATCAAAAATATGCGATTCAACAGCTTTCTACCCGCCATAACTTCATTGATATCAACAAAGTGGGCATACACGGTCACTCTGGCGGCGGATTTATGTCAACTGCTGCGATTCTGACATATCCTGATTTCTTTAAAGTTGCAGTTTCATGTTCAGGTAATCATGATAACCGTATCTACAACAGATGGTGGAGCGAACAACATCATGGCATCCTGGAGGAGATTAGCGCAGAGGGCGATACTACATTCAAGTACAGTATCAAAACAAATCAGGAGCTTGCAAAGAATCTTAAAGGACACCTTCTTCTTGTTACAGGTGATATCGACAATAATGTACACCCGGGCAATACAATAAGGGTTGTAGATGCTTTAATCAGGGCAAACAAGAGATTTGATATGCTTATTTTGCCGGGTCAAAGACATGGCTATGGCAATATGAACGAATATTTCTTCTGGAGACTTGCCGATTATTACAGTGAATACCTGTTGGGACAATCTCAGAAAGAGAGGGTTGACATCGGGCAGATGAACAACGATTAGGTTCTATTTTCTAATGATTTGGACCTCTCCGTCCATACCGATTTTAATGATTTGAGATGGCGCCCCTGTGGCGCCATTTTCAAGATATGGATCAGCTGTCCAATCCACTGCATCCAGGATTGAAGCATTTATTTCATCAAATGTGGCAGGAGCCGGTTCACCTGAGATGTTGGCGGAGGTTGAGACTATCGGCTTACCGAACTTTCGAATCATCTGACGGCAGAATTCGTGCATTGGAATTCTTATTCCGGCGCTGCCATCCTCTGCAATTACATTTGGGGCAAGCTTTACTGCATTCGGATAGATGATGGTCATAGGACGGTCATTTACTTCAAGCAGGTCTATTGCCATTTGCGGCAACTCCTTGACATATTTGCAGAGCATATCCTCATCACTTACAAGAGTGATGAGGCTCTTGCTGTCGGATCTTTGCTTGATTTCATATATTCTTTCGACAGCCTTTTCATTCGTGGCATCGCAGCCAAGGCCCCAGACTGTGTCGGTAGGGTAGAGGATAACATCCCCGTTTTTCAAGGCTTCAACAGCCGCAGAGATCTCATCTTTAAATTCTTCCAGGTTTTCAGATTCTTTATTCATTTTGTAGAAATTATTTACAGTAGATACATGTGCTGACAGGATAATGGTCAGAAAATGGCACTCTCTGCGTTACGTTTCTGTCTGCATCGAACTCTTCCGGAAGCAGAATATAGTCTATTCTCAAGAGGGGCCAAAGCATCGAATATGTGGCGCTGAATCCCTTCCCTCCCTCTTTGAAAGAGTCTTTTTTACCTTTGACCAGTTTATGGTAGGTGTACGAAACAGGAGTATCATTGAAGTCGCCACAGATCAAAGTGGCTTTTTTGCTCATTTCAAGTTCCTTTATCAGAGCATTTACCTGTTCTGAACGACGAATTTTGCCCCCTTTCAGTCTGTCATGAAATTTTGCAAACTCATTTGAAAATTCTCCATTTTTGCTGAGCCTCTTGATAATTGAAGTAAATGAGATGCTGTAGGATTCCAAATGGCAGTTGAATAGGCGTATTATCCTGTTGTCAAGTCTGATATCCGACCAAATGCAGAGGTTTGTACTTTTTTTAAAGGTCAACGCTCCGCTGTCTAATATGGGATATTTGCTGAATGTTATGTTACCGAAAAAGTTGTCACCCTTGAATAAATGGTAATACCTATATGGGTAGCCGGTCATCATTGTTCTTATGCTTGATGTGTCTCTTATCATAAATTCCTGAAGGCACAAAATGTCAGGGTTTTCAGTAGAGCAAAAATCACTTATTCGCTTTGAGACAGTAACTTTAGGCATCCCCTTTTCGCCTGCCGAAAATCTTCCGACATTATATGTCATTACTTTGTATTCATTTCCTCCATACGCTTTCTCTTCCGTACCTGTTCTGTAAAACAGGTTTGTAAAGAAGAGGGAAGGCAACAATGCAAGGAGCGGAATAAAGAGCGACTTGCTCCCGTGAAACAGCGCAATAAGGAAGAGGATAAGATTGATGATTAGAAGTGGAATGAAATAGAATCCGAAGAACATTGGGATTGAGAATTTATCAGGATCGATAAAGATTGAGAGATAGGAGATTACCAGGCAGAAGGCGAAAATGAACAGGGTTACCCTGAAGAAAATCCCTCCTACCGAAAATTTTGGTTTCTTACCTTTTTTCCTATGAATTCTCCTTTTCTTCATCAGTTATACATCCTTTTCTGCTTTTTCCAGATCAATATCAGGATCAGACCGAAAAGCATACCACCAAGATGTGCGAAATGAGCGACATTTCCACCTGCTCCTGTGATTCCCATTGCAAGTTCAATAACACCGAATATTAATACAAACCATTTGGCTTTCAATGCAATAGGTGGAAATATCAATTGAAGCATATTATTCGGAAAGAGCATCCCATAGCCAAGAAGTACACCGTAAATAGCGCCTGATGCTCCGATTGTAGGTGTTCTCATGATATTGGTGACCATCGAAATATTGTTTGCAGCCTGATAGTAATCTATCTGAAGATGAAGGACAAGATTATGACAAAGGGCGGCTCCAAGTCCTGTAACAAAGTAGAAGAAAAGAAATTTTTTGCTGCCCCACATTCTCTCAAGAGCGCACCCGAAAATCATCAAAGTGTACATATTGAAAAACAGATGCCAGAATCCACCATGCATAAACATGTGCGTAACAAGCTGATATGGTTTGAAAAGCGGAGATTCGAAAGGGAACAGGGAAAGATACCCGTACATCGAATTGCCGATAAAATATGCCGCAATCAGCATAATGGTGTTGATTATTATTAGATTTTTGACAACCGGTGTTATCATTGACCAAAAATTCGGGCGACCGTATCCGTTCATAATAATTTATCTAATTCTTCTATGGTAATTATTGAAACACATTTTTTGCCATCAGGGGCAGTTGTGCTGTCGCTGCAGGCGAACAGTTTATCTACCAATATTTGTGCCTCAGTTTGATTCATTGTCTTTGCGCCTCGTAATGCGGCAGATCGGGCAAGCGCCGCTACGGCTGACGATTGTCCGCTTTCCAGCTCACCGCTCTGAAAAGAGGAGCACAGATCATCAATGCAGAGCTTTACAGCATTAGGATCTGTTGGAAATCCGTCAGGCAGACCATATATGACAACACTATTGTTCCCAAGGTCCCTGATGTCGAATCCAAGTCCGTTTAGCAATTCATTGTTTTCAATTAATAGAGAATGAAGTTCGTGGCTGAGTTCTAATGTTTGAGGGAAAAGAGTCCCGTGTGTGGCCTGTCTATTTTGATTTACAAGAGGGAGCATGGTGTCATAAAAAATCCGCTCTCTCGCGTGTAATATATTGATTATCATTACTCCTGATTTAACGGGAGTGATAATATACTTTCCCTGGACCTGTATCAAAGGGATGGTAGCTTCATGGATTTCTGTATCAAAAACCGAGTTGCATCCGCGCTCTGGAGCCGGATAGTTTTTCTCCGGATGGTCAAAAGGATTGAAGAGAGGGTCGTAATTAATTTTGGGAGGAGCCTGATATGTTGGATGTTTGCTGTTTTGAACAGGAAAATCTATGATTGATGAGGAGTCGAAATCAATGCTTGGAGTAAATGAGTTTCTGCCAAGCGATTCTCTGACACTTGCGGAGATGATTTCAAAAATCATCGGTTCATCTTCAAACTTAATCTCTGTTTTGGCAGGATGAATATTGACATCTACCCTTTCAGGATTGACCTCAAGAAAGATGAAATAGGGCGGAGTGTAGCCGTCCGGAATCAGATTTGAGTATGCCTTGCAGACCGCCTTGTTCAGGTATGGACTGCGAAAGTACCTGCCGTTGACGAAGAAATATTGATTTCCAAGTGTTCTGCGGGCGTCTTCAGGCTTTCCGATAAAACCGCTGATGTTGATTATTGAGGTCTCTGTATTGATATCCACCAGTTCTTTCAATATCTCTTTGCCGCACAGGTCATAGATTCTCCGCCTGACATTATTTACTGATTTAAGGCTGTAAATGGTTTTACTGTTGTGGGTTAGGGAGAATGAAACTGACGGATTGACTATTGCAACTCTTGTGAATTCGGCAACAAGATGCCTCATTTCTGCAATATCGCTTTTGAGAAATTTTCTTCTTGCCGGGACATTGTAAAAAAGATTCCTGACGGAAATATTGCACCCTTTACGACAGGCAGTTTCTCTTACGTCATTGACTTTGGAAGAGGCCGCATCTACCTGTACTCCAGTCTCACTGTTTTCAGTTCTTGTCTTCAGTGTCACTTCGCTGACTGCGGCTATTGAAGCAAGAGCCTCGCCTCGAAAACCGTATGTGAGGATTTTCTCCAGATCTTCGGCCCTGGCAATTTTGGAGGTTGCATGCCTCTCAAAACAGAGTTGTGCATCATCAATGTCCATACCGCATCCGTTGTCGATAACCTGGATGAGAGTCCGTCCCGCATCCAGAATGACAACCTGAATGTCGGTTGAACCAGCATCCACACTATTTTCCATCAATTCTTTGACAACGGAGGAGGGCCTTCCAACTACTTCACCTGCTGCAATGAGGTTTGCTATATTGCCGGGTAATACTCTTATCATTGCCTATCTTAACAATGTAACCAGCCCCTGGGCGAGGTAATATGCAGCAACAAAGGCTGCTGCCAAAGTGATATATAGAATGATTTTTTTTGCCTTTTTATTTCCGGCCTCTTTTCTGTGTTCTTCAAGCTCTTTTGAAAAAGAGCCGCGTATGCTTTTGCCTGGTATGTACCTGTCTTTTTTGAAGGCCTCTTTAGCGTCAAACTTATCGGCATTTTCTCTCTTTTCAGTGATTTCTTTTTCAGAGTCACTCTCACCGGGGTATTGTTTGCCGTATTTTTCATAACGCTTTTTCATCTCTTCCTTATTCTCATCATAAAAGCGTGGCTTATAATTAAACACCTTATGTTCCGGGGTTGGGAAAAAACTGATTCTCATTGTTGCTTGTTTTATTTGAACAAAGGTAATATTTTTGTCGATAATTATTATACTTGGAAGTTATGGGAGAGTCTGGCAAATTCAGGATTGGCAACGGCTATGATGTGCATCAGATGGCCGCAGGTCATAAACTTATTCTCGGCGGTATTGAAATTCCTTTTGAAAAGGGGTGTGTGGCACATTCGGATGGAGATGTTCTTATCCATGCTCTTTGCGATGCCCTTCTGGGTGCCCTGGCCCTTGGAGACATAGGGCTGCACTTTCCGGATACATCGGAGGAGTTTTCAGGCATTGACAGCAAGGTCTTGCTTTCCAGAGTTTCAGAAATGGTTGGCAGGGAAGGTTATCATCTTGTGAATGCCGATATGACATTGTTGCTTCAACGGCCTAAAATTGCCCGGTATGTTTTGGAAATGCGCGAGACTCTTGCTGCCGTGCTTTCGGTTCCGGTATCAGCAATTTCCGTAAAGGCCACAACGACAGAGCATTTGGGTTTTGTCGGGCGTGAAGAGGGTGTGGCTGCTTATGCTTCTGTTTTACTCGAGGCTAATTGATCTCCAATCTGTGTTTAACCCAGCCTGCAACGCGATCGCGTCCCTCTGTGTCAGCAACGCTCAATGAGTTTATACATAGAAATTTATAAAAATTGGAGCAGTTCAAGTGTTCCAACTTTCGTCTTATATAACGGTTGCTGTTCTTTGTGTCGAGGAAGAACAGGTTATCGTTCACTTTTCTCAAAATACAGTCACAGTTGTGATACTTTGTGATATATTGCAACTCTTCCGGAGTAAATTGGCTGGCATTGCGAAAGCGGTAGCTGATGTTCGAACGCAACAGTTCCGGATGAGAATTGAAATAATCTTCATAGAATGACCTGGATAAGGCTCGAGGAGTGTGGTTTATCTTCAAGAAAGAAAAGTGGTCACCGGCAAGGCGGGCTGCATTCAGCATTACACCCTTGTAAGTCATCTTCTTACGACCGTTGACATGCCTTTTTATTTTTCGAGTGAAAGAGGCCAGAATCTGATTGTATTTTGTGGCGTAACATACAAGGGTTCCGTCTTTCAGGAAAAAATCATCCGGCGTGACAGGGTTTATCAGGAGAAAATCATCATTGAACTCAATGTAGTGTTCACTCAATCCTGGAATACGCCAGGTCATTGTTTCAATAGATATTGAGTTAAATGTCGGCAGAAATTCTTCATATTCCCTGAATATCACTTTATGGTCAACGATCTCTACGGGAATGTGGCCATTGGGAAAATGCTTTTCGAGGAAGCTGTCTAATCCGGGGTCCTGTCCGTCTGTTACAATATAAATCTTATTCAGCCAGGGTGCATATTTGTTCATAGATGCAACGCACCAGAATATTTCACCGAGATTTGAGAAAAGGCTCTCTCTTGCGCAGTCACTTGATATGTAATTCTCTTTGTGGCTGTACTTTATTCGCTTGGCGCGAAGTTCTGGGGTATTTCCATCAACCCAGGTTATGACTGCATCAATTTTTAGCATTTTTCAAAATGCGACGGAGAAGGGAATCTTTTTTCAAAGGCCTCTGTAATTGCCTTCCTCATCTTTTCATATTGTTCTTCACTTAAATTAACGTCATTTATACAGACTAATTTGCGACTTGGATTCTGAATAAAAGAGCTGATCTGTCGTGGTGTCGCAGCAGCCATAGAGAAGTGTTTTTTGGATAATTTGCGAGGTATGGCTGTTCCATTGTAATACATATAATCCAGAAACAGATATTGAGTGAGATTATTTTCTGTCCGGGTTACGGATAATGTTTGCCTTATCTCCGGTTCTGCTACTCCATATAACTTTTCGCACTCGCTTTTAAGCATTGGAGAACATATATGTTGCGGGCGTAAGAATCGGCAGGAAGGCTTCATTCCAAATACTTTTCTTGCCAGATGATCTGAATTGCGGCATATTTTTTTGTACATTCCTGAAGCAAGAAGGTGATGAGAAAATCCCATTGTTATTT
>CAZPLM010000074.1:7667-10068 GCA_964587275.1 uncultured Muribaculaceae bacterium
ATTGCAGAAAAAATCATCAGGCAGAAAATGGCCTACAGGAAACATATCATCGTTGAAATAGATGTATTCTTCATCAAGGTCCTGTATCTTGTGAAGATGCATCTCTATTGTGTTGCTGTTGAAAGTCGGAAGGAATTCGGCCGGAATGATGTCTTTATGGAGTACAATATCAAGATTGGAGGTGTCAGCCCATTCGGGTACCTGACTTTCACCGGATACGACAAGATAGACATTTCTGATGAATGGCATACAGGTCTCAATGCCACGCAAAAGATATTTCAAAGTGCCCCAATCGCGGAATCTCTTTTCAAGAATTGGTGTATTGGTGTACTTCTCATATTCTTTTCCCCAAACAGGATCAAGCCCGTTCACATAAGTGATGACGACATCCATATATCTGTTACTTCAAGTATCATTAAATACAAAAGTAGAACCATTTAATTGAATTCCTATACTCTTTTTACAATAATTGTTTTTATTCAATATTATAATTTGCGGCTTTTTAGCTGCTGTTTGTTTTATTATTGCCGCTAAAAATATTTACATTTGTAAAACTGTAATAGAGGAGATGGAACTGGTGTTCCAACCGGTCTTCAAAACCGGTAGCAAAGCGGTAAAACGCGGTGTGGCAGGTTCGATTCCTGCTTCCTCTGCTCTTATTTGAATAATGATGAGTCACAATATCTTACCGTCAGTAAATGAGATCCTCGGCGATGCCGGGATGATTAAACTCGTTGAGAAGTTCTCGCGCGATTTTGTGAAAAAGCATATCTGCTCGGCTCTTGAAAAATATAGAGCGGAAGCGTTGTCTGCATCTTTGGAGGATATTCAGGAGGAGAATGCCGAGAAAGTAACTGAGAGCAGGAGGAAAATTGTCGAGAAGATCTGCAGTGAAGTATCGGCCGAACTTTCAAAGGTTGCAGATGCAACTCTTAAATCTGTCATCAACGGGTCAGGTATAATATTGCATACCAATCTTGGAAGAACGCCTTTCAGTGATGATTTGTTGAAAGAGAGTTTTGAAAAGTTAAGGGGCTATTCCAATCTTGAATTTAATCTTGAAACAGGAGAGCGCGGCAACAGGAATAATCATCTTAATAAAATAATCAGTTACCTGACCGGCGCTGAAGATTCAGTTGCAGTCAATAATAATGCGGCGGCAGTTTTTTTGATTCTCAATGCACTTGGCAAAGATAAAGAGACAATTGTTTCGAGGGGTGAACTTGTTGAGATAGGGGGTTCATTCAGAGTGCCTGATATTATGGCATCATCAGGCACGAAAATGGTTGAGGTTGGTACGACCAATAAGACAAAAGTGTCTGATTATGAGAAGGCTATCTCCGAGTCCACATCTCTGTTGCTAAAAACACACCGAAGCAATTTCTGCATCAAGGGATTTACAGAAGAGGTGTCGATAAAAGAACTTGCCGATATTGCTGAAAAACACGGATTGATATCTGTTTATGATATTGGATCAGGCCTGTTGAGGCGAGTTGAAAACTGCGGAATGGAGAGTGAGCCTATCGTACAGGAAGCCATCGCCGATGGTATTGATGTCGTTTGCTTCAGCGGAGATAAACTTCTTGGTGGCGGACAGGCTGGTATTATTGCAGGCAAGTCGGAATATATTTCCAAAATAAAGAAGCATCCTCTTATGAGGGCCTTGAGGGTGGGCAAAGAGACTGTGGCAATCCTGCAGACTGCCTGTTCTTATTACCTGAATGACAAAGATCTTTTCAATAAAAACCTGCTTTTCAAAACATTGGCACGACCAAACGGGACATTGCATTCGCTTGCAGTTCAATTGGCTGATGCAGTGAAAAATGCCATGGCCGGGAATGTTGATGACAAGGAATTTTCAGAAGGTATCTGGGTTTCGGAGAGTGAAGGACAGTATGGCGGAGGTACAATGCCTGATAAGACAATTCGCAGTTGGTCGGTAATCTTTCCTCTTATGCCAACCGAAAAAAATGCCGGTGCCGGTGAGAAGTTGTATCATGCATTGCTCTCGCAACAGAGACCTGTTTTGTCCAATCTGATCAAAGGGAAAATCCAAATCGATGTCCTGTGCATTGATGAAAATGAGATTGATTTTGTAGCACAGTCAGTTGTAAATGCTTATAAATCATGCAGCATTTTGTAATTGGTACTGCAGGTCATATCGATCATGGCAAGACTGCTATTATCAAGGCATTGACAAACATTGACTGCGACACTCATCCTGAGGAGAAAAAACGCGGCATTACGATTAATCCGGGGTTTGCATATATCAAAAAGCCCGATGGGGATTATCTTGCATTCGTAGATGTGCCCGGACACCAGAAATTCATCAATAATATGGTTGCCGGAGCATCCGGGATCAGTTTTGTGATGCTGGTTGTTGCTGCAGATGATGGTGTTA
>CAZPLM010000075.1:0-10044 GCA_964587275.1 uncultured Muribaculaceae bacterium
AGGTACGGATCGAGCTTCTCTTTCATATCACCCGGCAAGAAACCAAGGCGTTCCCCCGCCTCAACCGCAGGACGAGTCAAAATCAACTTTTTGACTTCTCTGTTCTTCAATGCCCTTACGGCCAGAGCTATTGCGGTATATGTCTTACCTGTACCGGCAGGACCAGTGGCAAAAAGCAGGTCATTTTTATAATATTCTTTTACAAGTTTTTTCTGATTTTTCGTTCTGGCCTTAATAATCCTCCCGTCATTTCCATATACAATCGTATATTCATCTTCATCAGTCATATCTACCTGACCCACCTCAGACGGCCTTTCCCCCTCCTCAAACAGTTGATCTACATCGTATTCAGTCAGAACACTTTTGGTCATTCTCTTATTCACCAGTGAATTGATACATTTTTCAAATGCCACAATATCATCATTGGCTCCTGTAAGAAATATTTCCGAACCCCTTGCGACAGCACGCATTTTCGGGAAACGGTTTTTAAGCAGGTCAAACAGTTTATTATTGACACCGTATATATCAACGGGGTCTATTTCAGTCAGAATAATTCTTTTTTCTATCATCTATTCAATGCTAAATTTCTTTTTGATTTTATTCCACTCCCTCTTCATCTTGTGATATTGACTTACCGAGGCGAAACTCTCTTTTTTATTCAGATATTCCTCAATCGGAACAACTGTATAATTACTTTCAAGAAGTCCTCCCTTCCCGCACCACATATATACTGTCTCTGGCGGAAGAATTTCTATCGATCCGTCATTATTTACTGCAAGCTTGATATTTGCGAGGATACCTATCTGCCCGTTCTCAATGCTCATATTGGAAATGTAATTACCGAGAGAGTAGGCAGTCAGGCGCTTCCCGTCATATTCAACAGCTTGGACGACATGGGGATGAGTGCCGATAATCATATCCGCACCGGCTCTGTACAGCATTTCAGTCCATTTTGTCTGTTCGGCTGAATAATCAAGACTGTATTCTACTCCCCAGTGTGGGCATACAATGATAAAATCTGCACCACGTTCGCCTGCTCTGGAAATAGCATTCTTTACCTCAACTGAATCCATCTGATTCACTACGTATGGTTCAGCAGGAGTAAATCCGTTCAGATCGTATGTAAAATTGACAAATGCAATCTTTATTCCCCGGACATCCATTATCAGAGGGTTATTTGCTTCCTCTTCTTCAGGATTGGCATAAAATCCTGTGTATGCTATTCCCATCCTGTTATAAATTGCATAAGTGCTGTCAAGGCCGTCTCTTCCTTTGTCGCAGATATGGTTGTTTGCAGTAAGAAAAACATCTACACCGCATTTGGCAACATGTTCAGGCAATTCAGGAGGTGCAGAGAAACAGGGATAGCCCGAATAAGGCTTGACACCGCACGGGAATTCCATATTCGCCACTGCCAGATCAGCATTTTTCAGATAATTGCCTGTATGCTCAAAATAACTGTCATAGTTGTAATAAACTCCATCGCCTGCCTGTAATGCAAAATCAATCTGACGCTGATGAGTCATGACATCTCCTATAAAGGCAAGAGAAACAGTATCGCGGTCATGATAAGTATCTTTATATTGAGCGTTGACTGCAAATACAGGGAGAATTAAAAACAACAGAATAATAAGAGTTTTACGCATCACCTATTTTTTTAATGATTTTTTATCCTGTATTACTCTGAGATTGGAAATATTGAGACGTGTAGAAAGCCATTTCTCCAAATTTGCAATTGTTACATCATCTTTCGGTTTTTTCCATTGAACAAGGACCAGAACCAGCTCTTCTCCCTTAAATGACTCGAGATTGACATCCGACCCCCTTGTAATGGTAAACTCTGTCAGATCAGGATATTGAGAAAGCATTTCTTTGGCAATCTGTTCTGAAGGAAGATCTTTCGCCTTCAGATCCCTCAACTGTTTATCCATCTCAGAAAGCAATTGCTCCCGCTTACGGACCTCTTCATCACTTCGTTCAAAAATACTCTTGACCATCTCGTTTTCTGAAATATCCTGCCTTGCGGTAACAGCCTTGTCCACAATCACCAGTTTATCACGATTGATACCATGAGACTCAAGCGATTTGTAGAGAACCTCTTTCTCTGAATCTCCGAGTGGCTCACCGGCAATTGAAATCTCTATCGTCTTGTCACGCCTGTCACTATGTATCTTATAATCATAAATATAGCTTCTGTTAATGGATTTATTCTCAACAATAAAACGTTTTGCATTTTGGCTGAACGTATTTTCCTTTATGACAGTGATCGCGGATAGAATACTCGGCACAATCAGGATTATTGTGACAATAGTGATGTTCCTTATTATTCTTTTCTGTTTTACGGCATCAGAGTACTTTACTGTAGGGAATTTCAGATATCTCACGAAGAAATAGGTAGCAAGAGCGATAAAGACACTGTTGATGAAAAAGAGATATAATGCCCCGATAATATAATTGATATTTAACGACGCTATCCCAAATCCGACTGTACAGAGAGGAGGCATCAGGGCTGTCGCAATGGCCACACCGGCAAGGACAGTACCCTTTTCCTTCTTTGTAGTCTCGACAATCCCGGCAAATCCGCCGAACAGCGCAATCATCACGTCAAATATTGTTGGATTTGTCCTTGCAAGCAATTCGGAAGGATTTTCCATCTTCAAAGGGGAGAGAACAAAGTAAAGACTTGACGCCAGAATGCTTATCATAACCATAACCAGAAGATTACGAAGTGAATCCTTCAGCATCCTGCTGTCATTTGTCCCCAAAGCAAGTCCGACTCCGGTAATAGGCCCCATCAACGGTGAAACAAGCATGGCGCCGATTATTACCGGTATAGAATTGACATTCAGACCAACGGAAGCGATTACTACTGCAAATGCAAGGATCCATACATTCGGTCCCTTAAATGAAATGTTCGCTCTTATGCTCTGACTTGCGGCTTCAATATCAATATAATCTGTCAGATTGACAATTTTATGCAAATATTCTTTAAAATTCGACATACAACATTAACTTTCCATTCAGATTGTAAAGATACATTTTTTTTGTTGTTGGTCGATTAATCGCTACTTTTGTATATATATCCCGAATATTTCAAACAATTACGAAAATGAAGATATTTAAGATAATGGCCGTGTTGCTGAGCATCGCATTCACCTTAAGCGGATGTGATTTTTTTCGTTCCATTGCAGGCAAGCCGACCTCAAAAGAGCTTGCACAATTGAAGATTGATGCAGCCAACGCAGAAAAGCAGAAACAGGATTCAATAGCTCGGGCAGCACAGATAGCCCTGAATGAACAGAATGCCGCCTTAAAGAACTCTCTTGATAAAAAATATTATGTTGTAGTAGGAAGTTTCAAAGTCCCTAAAAATGCCGACAATTTTAAAGAGAGACTTGACTCAAAGGGATATAACACACAAATCATACAGTTTAAGAACGGTTATAAGGTCCTTGCCGCGTTCGGCTCCGATAATTACGCCGAGGCATACAGAGAGATGGAGAAAATAATGGAATTCCAGTTCTGCCCGTATGATGTATGGATTTACGATATTTCACAACAATTACACAAATAAAAAAATGATAAAAACAACTGTATTTACCGAAAAGCATATCGCTTTAGGTGCAAAAATGGCTCCATTTGCAGGCTTCAATATGCCTATCCAGTACATCGGTGTAAATGAAGAGCATGCTGTAGTCAGAAATGGCGTCGGCGTCTTTGATGTTTCACACATGGGTGAAATCTGGGTATCAGGGCCAAATGCTTATAAATTTCTTCAATATGTAACAACCAACGACGTCTCTCACATCCACGAGGGTAAAGCTCAATACACCTGCTTCCCAAATGGAAAAGGCGGCATAGTTGATGACTTCATCCTTTACTGCTTCAGCGAGGAAAAATATCTGCTGGCTGTAAATGCTGCAAATATTGAGAAAGATTGGAATCACCTCTGCAGTATCGCTCCGAAGTTCGGCTTGAAGATCGGCACTGATCTTTATAATGCTTCTGACGAGACCTGCCAGCTGGCAATCCAGGGCCCAAAGGCTATGGAAACCGTCCAGAAGATTTGCGACAAAGATGTAATGTCTATGGAATATTATACCTTCCAGACCTTGACAGTCGCAGGCATTCCTGATGCAATACTCTCTACCACAGGTTATACCGGATCAGGTGGATGTGAAATTTATGTTCCAAACAAATATGGCGACCAGTTATGGAATGCCGTTTTTGAGGCAGGCAAAGAATTTGGTATACAGCCAATAGGACTTGGCGCCAGAGATACTCTCCGTCTCGAAATGGGATTCTGCCTCTATGGAAACGATATTGACGATACCACTTCACCTCTTGAGGCCGGCCTGGGCTGGATAACCAAGTTCAATGACGTAAAGGGTGATTTCATTGACAGAGATTATATGCTGAAGCTCAAGGAAGACGGAGTAAAACGCAAACTCTGCGCTTTCGAGCTTGTTGACAAAGGCATTGCACGCCACGGCTATAAGATCTGCGATGCAGAAGGCAATGAAATCGGTCACGTCACTTCAGGAACAATGGGCCCAACTGTCAAGAAAGCTATCGGTATGGGTTATGTCAATGTTCCTCTAAACAAGGTTGACAGTGAAATTTACATCAGTGTGAGGGATCACCTGCTAAAAGCAAAAGTTGTCAAACTTCCGTTCTATAAAAAAGACTGATAATGTGATATTCATCGCGCTTATTATCAGCTGAATAATAAAAAAATGGGGTACCCTGAACGGATACCCCATTTTTTTATTGCCTCTTAACAGTTTTACCAACTGCCTCCGGCTCCGCCACCTCCAAAGCTGCCTCCACCAAAGCCACCGAAACCGCCACCGAAGCTGCCGCCACCAAAGCTGCCGCCACCAAAACCGCCGCCAGAAGAGTGCCCTCGGCCTCCACCCGAAGAGAACAGCAATAACAGCCATACCCAGAAACTGATTCGTTTTTTCTTCCTGCCTTTATTGTTGCCTAATATAAGATCTGACGAAATATCAATCAAATAGATTAGAAAAAAGAATACTAAAAAGGAAAGTCCTATAACAAACAGGGAAACGATAACAACCACTCCGTCATCAGTGTCGCTATTATCACCCTTATAGCCCTCACCAAGAGCCGCAGGTATAAGCACATCAACAGCCGCCTTGACACCGCCATAGTAATCATCTTCCCTGAAACGCGGGATCATCTCTTTTTCTATTATTCTCTTTGCAATAGCATCAGGGATGGCCCCCTCAAGTCCATAACCCACCGAAATATATACCTCTCCCTTCTCATTTTTAATTTTGGGCTTTACAAGAATGACAATTCCATTATTATTCTTCTTGCTTCCGACTCCCCATTCCTGTCCTATCTTATAAGCAAATTCGGCTTTGTCCATTCCACCAAGATCATTAACCGTGACAATGGCAATCTGATTTGAAGTAGTATCATCGAACGCCACAAGGCAGTTCTCCAGAGAAGCACATTGTTCAGTAGTAAAAATGTTCGCAAGATCATTTACCAGGCGAGGCGGTTCCGGTTTTGCAGGAATCTGCGCAAATACAGAAACAGGAAGGGAAACCAGGCTTAACAGTAAAAACAGGAGAAATATGATTCTTCTATTTTTCATGACAATCTCCTCCAAAGGAAATATCATTACTCCGTTCATTTACATCTCCCTCTTCATAAGGGAAATATTGCCTCAGGGCATCACCGGTCGCATCAATAGCATTAATTATGCCTTCAGCGAACTTACTTTCTCCAAATGACTTTTCCATGCCGTTTTTGATTTCTTCCCAAAAATCTGACGGCACGACTTCATTTATTCCACGGTCTCCAACAATTGAAAATTTACATGATTTATATGCCACATAGATAAGCACACCATTGCGTTTTTGTGTCTTTTCCATCTCAAGAAGACGGAAAACTTTTGCAGCACGTCTCAGTGCATTACGATTACATCTTGGTTCGAGATGAACCTTTATCTCTCCTGAAGTCTTAAGTTCTGCATTTTCTATTGCTTTGACAATCAGGATTTGATCATTATCGGATATGAAATCTGTAGCACTCATGATTTATTCAGCCAGTGGCACAGGTCCAGGTGTATCCCCACCATTCTCTGCAACTCTTACGCATCTGACTGACATTGAAAATCCTGTTTTGGCCGTATAGCTTGGTGGAAAATCAGGTTCATCATAATAGATGTACCTGTAATAGGCTTTCTGTGAATCCATTTCAGATGCGCTCCACCACATTCCATAAGAAGAGAGTCCTCTGAAATATGTGCCGGAATATTGTGCATAACCACATGGAAGGGCATTCCAGTTAAACTTATTTGCTGGAGTATTATATGGCGAGTAAGGCCAGAATTTATCTCCATTGAAATATGAGAGGACTGTAACAGCTTCTCCCAGATTTTCCCATTTTGAAAGAAAATCAACCTCCTCTCCGGCGAGAGCTTTTCCCAGATTCTCCCAGTCAGCATTGGTTGGTATTCTCCACCCTTCAGGACAAATACCGCGAGGGCCATTTGCCACTCCATCTCCTGCGACTCCGCCTGTAGCTTCTTCCCATGAATACAGTCTTCCAAAAATATACTGCAAAGCGGGTGAATTTTCATAAACACAACCGGCTCCGGCCCATGCAAGATTTTCGGCAAACCACTCAAGTGTATCCACAACCGTGGTATGATATACAGTCCCGTCTCTTTTATCCACAAATCTTGTATTTGAATATTTCACTCCACTGAGCGATGAATACGCTGTCGTATCAACTGTCGTAGTTGTTATCGAAGCTGATGAATTATAATACCCGTCAGCAACAGCATAAGCAGTAACAGTATATGATCCGAGTGAATCCGGAAATCTGACCGAAACGGTCTGAATCTGCAAAGTATCATCATATAACGCCGGAATCAACCACTTGTATGAAACAGTTTCAGGATTTGTAATACCGGATGCCGTCATTGTCCTTAATTCATTAACATTGATATATTTGGGCAACACAAAGGAAACAGACCCGGACATATAACTCTTGTCTGTTGTTGAGTCATCATCACCACTGCCACTACACGATACGGCAAAAAACAGAGCCGAAAGGGCAAAAATCAGGAGAAGTTTAAAAGATTTATCCATCTGTCAAAATTAGGTAACAACTTGCAAATATGCGCAATTTTTATTCTTTTGCCAACTTTATTCAAGTTGATAATATTTATTGTAAATTTGTCTTGAAGTAAACGAAAATCGTGCCACCTACAATTATGAAGCGCATTAATTACATTTCCCTTACAGCATTCCTGCTATTTCTGATTATTTCAGGCTGCACAGACTCTAAAATTTACACGGAAATCAATGGTTATGCCCAAGGTGGCACGTTCCATATTATCTGTTCAATTCCGGAAAAGAAAATCGAGGAACAGCTCGTAAAAGCTGTAAATGACACAATTCTGGCAATTGATAATTCAGTTTCAGGCTACAATAAGGGTTCCATCCTTTCAAAGGTCAATGCCGGAGAAGATCAGCCGCTGGATGCTATTTTCACTGATCTGTTTTTGAAATCTAAGGAAATTTGGGACGAGAGCGATGGCTATTTCGATCCGTCAGCTGCGCCACTTTTCGACCTTTGGGGATTTGGATTCAAAGAAAAATCTAACGTCCCCTCAAATCAGATTGACAGTGTGATGCAGTTTGTTGGAATGGATAAGGTCTCTCTGATCAAATATGATGACGGTAAAATGCATCTTAAGAAGGGTGATCCGCGACTTTCACTGAATTTCAATGCAATCGCCCAGGGATATACCTGCGATGTCATTGCTGCCGTGCTTGAATCTTACGGCTCTTCAGATTATATTGTGGAGCTCGGTGGTGAAATAGTCTGCAGGGGCAACAGCAGTCGTGGCGATCTTTGGAGAATATGGATCGATAAGCCTGTTGACGGGAATAATGAAGCCGGCAAGCTGGAACAGGAAATAATATCCATAACTGACTGCGGAGTAGTAACTTCAGGTAATTATAGGAAGTATTATGTCGAGAATGGACATAAATACTCTCACACAATTGATCCCAAAACAGGATACCCTGTCGATCATACAATGCTCAGCGCAACCGCTATCGCAAAAGACGGGGCTACGGCAGATGCCTATGCCACCTGGTTTATGGTTGTAGGGCTTGAGAAAGCTAAACAGATACTTTCTTTGAGAAGTGATATTATGGGCTATTTTGTCTACGGGGATCAGGATGATATGAAGGTTTGGCACAGTGAAGGGCTTAAATTGGATAATGAATAAAACTATATATGATGAATAGAAGAAATTTTATTAAAAGTTCCCTTTTGGGAGCCGCAGCAATCGGACTCGGCATTGAATCCGTCTCCACAGCCTGTACAAAAAGCAGGTTCGACACTATTATCAAGAATGGTACGATTTATTCCGGTGACGGCAAGGCTGCCTTCAAGGGCGCAATCGGAATAAAGGAGGGTAAAATTGCCGCAATTGGCGATGATCTTGGAGAATCTGCTGATTTTATTGTAGATGCAAAAGGTCTCGCGGTTTCGCCGGGATTTATTGATATCCATTCTCATACAGACACGAATTTGTTTGAAGCTCCAAAGGGTGACAGCAGGATATTCCAGGGAGTTACGACTGAAGTCGGAGGCAACTGTGGTTACTCTCCTTTCCCGTTCAGTGATGAAGAATTTGCCTTGAAGAAAGACAAGACAAGATACGGATACCCTTTCTGGCAGGATATTGACGGTTTTTTCAATGCATTGCAGAAGAATAAGATAGGAATTAATTATGCAAGCCTTGTGGGACATGGGGATCTTCGTTCTACGGTTGTAGGAGATAAGAATGTACCCGCGACAGCCGAACAACTCAAGAAGATGTGCGAGATCCTTGACAAGCAGCTTGAAATGGGTGCAGTCGGTATTTCATACGGGCTTGAATATGCCCCCGGTTCCTACGCTTCCGATGAAGAGATAATCACGCTGAACAGGGTTGTGGCTGCTCATAACAGGCTTTACTCTATTCACATGAGAAATGAGGATGACAGGGTTGAAGAGGCTGTTGCAGAAGCCATTGATATGGCTAAGCAGTCCGGAGCAAGGCTTGAGATATCACATCTGAAGGCCCAGAATGAACCTAACTGGCACAAATTGCCACATCTGTTGCAACTTATTGATTCAGCAAGAAATTCGGGTATGGACATTGCTTTTGACCGCTATCCTTATTCAGCATTTTCTACCGGTTTGACTTCATTTATTCCTCTTGATTTGAGGGATGGATCGGACGCTGATATTCTCGCAAGGCTAAATGACAAAGCCACTTCTGATAAAATAGGCGTATATGCTGAGAGCAGGATCAAAAGGCTCGGGGGTCCTCAGAATGTTTTGATTGCAGCCTGCTCACTGCCCGAAAATGAGAAGTACAGCGGCAAGACGCTTGAAGAATGCTGTAAACTTTCGGGTATGGATCTATGGCCAATGACTCGTTATCTTCTTATCTCAGAAAAGCTTGGAGTTCAGATGGCCGGCTTTGCAATGAAGGAGGAGAATCTTGAGATGATTTATGCTCATCCGCTTTCAATTCCTATTTCTGACGGAAGTGTCTATTCTCCTGATGGTGTTCTTGGAAAGGAGATGCCTCATCCTCGTTCTTATGGTACTTTCCCTCGTTTCTTTGAAAAATACGTGAGGGAGAAAAAGATTTGCGATATGCCGACTGCAATTTATAAATGCACAGGTTTTCCTGCATCACGAATTCATCTGGACAAGAGAGGATTGCTTGTGCCGTCATACTATGCCGACATTGTGATTTTCAATCCTGATACTATCGCCGATATTGCCACATACGCTCAGCCTCACCAGTTCCCTAAAGGCATCGAGCACGTTTTCGTCAATGGTGTCTGGACTATCAAAAACGGGCAGCATACCGGCAAATTGGCCGGGGAAACACTGCGAATCGGATAAACGATCCGCAGAGGGCTGCAATGGCTCTGAAAACTCCTCCACACTTCGTGGGTCCCCTCCCTTTTCGGGAGCCAAAGGTTTTCA
>CAZPLM010000076.1:0-10022 GCA_964587275.1 uncultured Muribaculaceae bacterium
CTTTTCTCCGAGTGCTTCAATTGCTCCGCATGTCGGAATCACCATGTCTTTTTTCAATGTGATGACTTGAAGCCGTCTTTCAGCTTCTTCAAAAAACTTTTCTCTTTCATTCTTATTCGCTGATGTTAAAACCATTGATTTAAAGGCGTCTTCGATCTTATCATCTTTAAAACTGAACTTTCCGGTATAAAAGTCATACACTTTTTGAAACGCCTCCTGATCCATTATTTCTCTTGCACTGCCATTCATTTTTTCGAATATCGAGCCTCCGCAGAAGAGAGAAAATTTTGTGTCGGTAAATAACTTACAGGGGTTGGAAAGCATAATCACCTGTGCTAGAAGTGCTCCTATTGAATAGGCAAAGATGTTGACGGACGTGTTTTCTTCGAAAAGTGGATGCAGTCCCGTCTTAATCTCCGCTGTAAGCTGAACAAGGTTAAAGAGTGATTCGCGGCCGGAAATGTAAAAGCGTAACGGACTTAGAGAGAGACGTGAACTTAATGCAATATTGACGAATGTGGCATTAATCAACCCTGTTATCTTCTGTTTCCGCTTCTCAACCCATGGCATTGCTCCTCTCGGACTGCTCCATGTTTGTAGACCTCTGTTCATGTGGAATGCAATTGGAAAGAGAATGACAGGCTTTCCGGTCTCCTTGCACAAATATTCTGCCCATGGTAAATATTTTTCCCAGCTTCGCTCATTCAAGCCATGAAGGAGCAGAATTGCATTAGAAAACTTCTCATTGCTCTTCGGAGCAAATACCGTATATTTAAAATCAGTATTTTCTCTGATAAAACGGTCTGTAGTTGAACAGATATCATCTATCGGAGTAGTATCCTGGAATCTTAATACCTCATTTTCTCCCAACTTTTGAGAAAAGAGGAATGGGATTATTTCCGCATTGTCTTCAATAATTTCCGCTTTGCTGTCATAGGAAAAGCTGGATTTTAATTTTTGTGTCCGTAAAGCCAGATCCATTGCATTTAATTTTGTAACAAAGCAAATTTTTATGACAATCAAATGCAAATTAATGGTCCAAATGTGGGGATGGGGGGGACAAAAATGTTGAAATTGGGATAAAATCAAAAAATCAGGGGTGAATATTTTCTTCCAAACTGCATTCATTGGATAATTCCTTGTATTTTTGTAACGAAGAAACGGTGAGATATATGGATTTTTTTAATAAACCGATACCGTCTTATATCTATAAGAAGTCGAACATAACGCTGCTTGTGATTTTTACAGCGTTGTTTGCCCTCGTGTTTATAAACTGGTACGAGCCGTTTATGTCAAAGGAGTGGTATCCCGGCCTTTCAGACTTCATGTTCTTTTTCTATTCGAGTCTGCTGATTCTTGTTGGTGTGGTAGTAGTAGCTGTCAGCAGGATACTTCTGTATCAATTTTCTAAAAAGTATCTGATAAAGACCTGGATGTTTATCCTGTGGATATTGGGAGAAATCGCAATAATGTCTGCAATATATACCGTTCTTTCTTTTGCGGTAGATCATGATCCGAATGAAAATCCATTTTCGGTAATGAAACTTGCGGCGAAAAATACAGCGCTTGTATTGCTGATACCCTATGCCATTTCGCTGATGTATTTTTCTCTTGATGAAAAGTCCCGTCTTCTAAAAAAAATCAGAGAGGTTCGTGAACAGGATTCCGGCTCTGCCATTATCCCTTTTTATGACGAAAAATGCGAGCTGAGGCTCTCGATAAAAAAAGAGAATCTTCTCTATATAGAGTCTGCTGACAACTATGTAAATATTTGTTATTCAAATAAGGATAAAGTGTCAACGTTTCTTTTGAGAAACACTTTGAAGAATATGGAGGATGCCCTTACGGGTACGAATATTTTAAGGTGTCACAGATCATTTATTGTCAATTTCGACCATGTGGCAATGATCAGAAGAGGGAAAGACGGAGTATTTGTCGAATTTGACATACCCGGAGTCAATATCATACCTGTATCCAAGAGCTATAGCGAAAAGGTTACAGCGATGTTTATCAACATTCCCCGATAACCTTTTTTTCTTTGTGTCTGTATGAGATTCTGCAGATATATCGCATCAAAATTATTATGACAATTATTGAGAGAAGTGTGATTGTGGCCTGAATTCTCTCTCTGATATCATTTTTAATAACCAAAGTCTCCGGATCCTGAACAAAAGTGGATCCTATTTTGTGAGGGAGGTCGTTTGCAGACCATTTTTGTGCGATAATGCCTTCGCTTAAGTAAGTGACACCTCCATTGGATCTGTTGAGGGTCATTAGTGTCTTGATGTCGGAAGTGTAAATGTCAAATTCGCAGCTGTCAGGCAGGTTTGCAGGTATTTTTGCTGAAAGGACAACAAATGTTCCCCCATTGTCGATCACCTCTTTCTGAAGGGATGAGAGGTTGTACCATTGTGAGGCTTTCATTTTATCAGGATAATATACTGATGCGGCAATCAAATTTTGTTCTGCGAGTATTGCGTCTGTCCAATATTCTCCATTTGCATCTGCCGCTGAAAAGTCGGTATGTGATGATAATTCATCTCCTGAAGTCGTAGTTTTTGAGTCCACAAATGTCCATGTGGAATCGGGAAGATCATTCATTGAAAATGTCTCCTGTCTGCCATCTTTTTCATAGATAAAGACAGTGTCGTACTGAGGCATCTCCGTCCGGTCGGGCGAAAGATCGGTGCCGATGGAATAATCGGTGAAGTCGATGAACGGTAATGTTATTAAGGAGTGCAGGCAAAAAAGGAGTCCGAACAGACCGTATACGCCCATAAATATCCATTCCAGGACAGGCGGGGCGATGGGGACATATTTTTTTCTTTGAATAAAGACCAATGCCCCGCAAGGGAGCAGTACGAGATTCTTGATAAATGTCTGCCAGTTGGTGAGATGAATGGCCTCTCCAAAACATCCGCAGTCACTGATTGGATTAAATAGGGCAAGATAAAGAGTCAGGAGGGTGAAGAAAGAGATTATCGCGAATCCGACAGCTGACATTATTCTCATTCTTAACCCCAGCAAAATGCTTATTCCTGTTAGAAATTCCAGAATTGACAGTGCCATTCCAAAGTATACTGAGGCCGGAATCAGGAATACCATGTGAAAAGCTGTAAGATATTCTTTAAAAATAAGGCCTGTCCCTACAGGATCCAGAAGTTTGAAAAACCCCGATATTACAAATGTAAGACCGAAAATAAGTCTGCAAATACCTCTTAAAAACCTCATAATGATTGCTCTACTTTTTCTTTGATTTTTTCAAAAATAATTTCGGACGATAACATCTTATCGGCCTTGTCCGAGCATTCTATCCTGATAAAATCTCTGTCTCTTTCACATTCCTGTCTGTAAATATTCCTGACTTTTATCTGGAAATGGATGTCCGCTTCATGAATATCAGATTTCCCATTTAAATAGGCTCTGTCATCACCGTTTCTGCTGTTTTTCAATTTCTCATCTACAAAACCAATCGGTACGTCGAGGAACAGGTTAAGATCTGGTCTGGGAATATTAAAAGTGGTGTATTCGGTCTCAAGAATCCATTTTCTGAGTGTCTCGGCTTCTTTGCCGTCTGCAAGTTTTGAACATTGAAATGCAATGTTTGAATAGACATATCTGTCCAGCACAATGCAGTTGCCCTCTTTTAGCCAGGATCTCAGCAGCGGAGCCGCATTATGTCTGTCTTCTGCAAAAAGAAGTGCTACAAGCTGCGGATGAACGGTGGAATTTGACCCGAAATCGCCTCTGAGAAATCTTGCAATCAAATCTCCGTAAACTGGAGAGTCAAATCTTGGAAAATGGAGGTATTTAACCTTTTTGCCAAGTGATGAAAGGTAATTGTCAAGCATTTTTACCTGAGTGGATTTGCCCGCTCCGTCCAGTCCTTCGAGTACAATAAGCATGATAAAATATATTATCTTTGTCCAGCAAAGTTAAAAATATTAAGGATAATATGGGCATTAAGATAATGGGTATCGTCAATATCAATGACGATTCTTTTTTTAGCGGCAGCAGGGCGGCAGGGAGTGATTTATTTAGAGAGAGGGTCGACAGAATGGTCGATGAAGGAGTCGATATAATTGATGTGGGAGCCTGTTCATCGCGACCAGGTTCGTCATATCCGGGAGAAGAGGAGGAATGGAGAAGGCTCGAGCCGGTGCTGAAGATCATTCGTGACGAGTATAAGATATCTGTTTCCATTGATACTTTCCGTTCAGAAATTGTACAGCGTGCTTTTGATACCATAGGATCATTTATCGTAAATGACATTTATGCAGGAGAGGGGGATCCCGGACTGTTGCCACTTGTCGGTCAATTACATCTTCCATATATAGCAACGCACATGAGAGGCACTCCTGAAACAATGCAGGAATTTTGTCAGTATGATGATGTGGTCAGGGAAGTATCAGATTATTTTATAAAATTTGAGAATAAGGCTGCGATGTACGGTATTTCCGAGTGGATAATGGATCCGGGTTTTGGCTTTGCTAAAAATCTTCAGCAGAACTATGAGATGATGAAGAGGCTGGGTGAGTTTAAAAGGCCTGGACACCTTCTACTTGTCGGTATTTCACGCAAGGGAATGATCTATAAGCCGCTTGGGATCACTCCGGAAAATGCGCTTTCTGCAACTTCATCGCTGCACCTTTATGCGATCATGCATGGAGCCGACATACTCAGAGTCCATGATGTGGCAGAAGCTGTCCAATGTGTTAAACTCTATGAATTGCTTAATAATTAAGATTCTTTAAGTAAATTTGTCTTTTAAATATAATTACTATGCTTGATACTTTAAACGCAATTTCTCCAATAGATGGCAGATACCGTTCAAAAGTGGAAATATTAAAGGAATATTTTTCCGAGTATGCTCTGATTCATTACAGAGTGAGGATAGAAGTGGAATATTTTATCTCATTATGTGATATTGATTTGCCGCAACTTTCATCATTTGATAAAGATAATTATCAAATTCTTCGGAATATATATGAGAAGTTTACGGAAGAGGATGCAATGCGTGTCAAGGAGATAGAAAAGGTCACAAATCACGATGTCAAGGCTGTTGAGTATTTTCTGAAGGAAAAATTCAAGGAAATAGGTTTTGAGACCTTCAGTGAATTTATCCATTTTGGCCTGACCTCTCAGGATATTAACAATACGGCCACTCCCCTTTCATTAAAAGAAGGTATCAACGAGGCTTATTTACCTCAGCTTGATCAGGTTATTGCAACTTTGAAAGAGTATGCGGGGAAATGGGCGAAAATCCCGATGCTTGCCCATACACATGGACAGCCTGCTTCGCCTACGCGTCTTGGAAAGGAAATAATGGTTTTTGTCGTCAGACTTGAAGAGCAGAGACGCCAGCTTACAACGGTCAGATACTCTGCAAAGTTCGGAGGGGCTACCGGCAATATGAATGCGCACCATGTAGCCTATCCTATGATTGACTGGAATGTTTTTGCAGAGAATTTCGTGGAAAACAAATTGGGACTTTCCCGTTCTTATCCCACAACTCAGATCGAACACTATGACAACCTTGCCGCGTTATTTGACAACTTAAAGAGGATCAATACCATAATGGTTGATCTGTGTCGCGATATGTGGACATATATCTCCATGGAATATTTCAGGCAGAAGATAAAAGAGGGTGAGGTAGGCTCATCGGCGATGCCGCACAAGGTCAATCCTATTGATTTTGAAAATGCTGAAGGCAATCTTGGCTTGGCAAATGCAGTGTTTATTCACCTTGCGTCAAAACTTCCTGTTTCCAGAATGCAGCGAGATTTGACTGATTCTACTGTTTTGAGAAACATCGGAGTTCCGATCGCACATACTGTTATTGCAATGAAGTCATTGCAGAAAGGGCTCGGGAAGCTGATTTTGAATGAAACTAAAATCAATGCGGATCTCGACTCCAACTGGGCTGTTGTGGCAGAGGGTATACAGACCATCCTTCGAAGAGAAGGTTATCCGAATCCCTATGAAACACTGAAGGCGCTTACACGAACCAATGAGGCTATTACTGAAGAGACTATCGGGCATTTCATTGATACCCTGAATGTTTCTGAGAAGGTTAAAAATGAGTTGAGGTCCATTACGCCCCGGACATATACAGGTATTTAATATTGAGTATCATGAATAACAAATGGATTCTTGTTTTTCTGCTTTTGGCGACATTATCGTTTTCTGCAGAAGCTAAAAAAGATTATAATAAATTTTTTACCGGCGACAGACTGAGAATTGATCTTATTTTTGCCGGGAATGATGCTGAACAGTCAGTGTTTCTTGAAAACATGCATTTTGAAGAGAAATGGTCAGGGTCTCATGAAAATCTTATAGATCCGTTCAATTATGGAGAATATATGATGGAGGTTTTTGATACTGAGAGTAACAGGCTTATTTTTTCAAAGGGATTCTGTTCTCTGTTTTCTGAATGGAGGACCACTCAGGAAGCAAAAGAAAGAGATATGGCATTTACAAACTCGGTATGGATGCCTTTCCCTAAAAAAGAGGTGAAAGTGGTTATTTCTGAGCGGGACTTCGAGACGGAACTGTTTAAACCTCTGTTTGATTTTAAAATTGATCCGGCTGACAAATCTATAAACAGGGAGATGGAAAATGACTATAAGTGCGTTGAGGTTATGAAGTTAGGGAAAATTGAAGAAAAGGTAGATCTTGTTTTTGTAGCCGAGGGATATACGGCATCGCAAATGGACAAGTTCATGAAAGATGTCGATATGTTTGTCACTTATATGTTTAAAATGGAGCCATATAAATCCCGCAAATCTGACTTTAATATCTGGGCTGTTCAGTCCGTTTCACAAGATTCCGGTACTGATATTCCGCACCATGACATTTGGAAGAATACAGTTGCGTGCTCTAATTTCTATACGTTCAAAACTGACAGATATCTGACTGCACCTGACCATAAAAAGGTGGCGCAGTTGGTTTCAAATGTGCCGATGGATGCAATTTTCGTTATTGTAAATGAAGAAAAATATGGTGGTGGCGGAATATATAATTACTATGCTCTTGGGACTTCGGACAATAAATACTCATCAGAGGTTTTTATTCATGAATTCGGTCACTCATTTGCCGGTCTTGGAGATGAATATTATAATTCTGAAGTTGCGTATGAAGATATGTATAATCTTAATACTGAACCGTGGGAACCGAACATTACAACGAAGGTCAATTTTGATATAAAATGGAAAGATATGGTAGGAAAAAAGGGTGTCGATCTTTATGAGGGCGGCGGCTATATGAGCAAAGGTGTATTCAGACCATGTAAGGATTGCAGGATGAAGACCAATTCGGCAAAAGGTTTCTGTCCTGTTTGCCAAAAGGCAATCAGCAATATGATTGATTATTACTGCAAATGATAATTGACCGGTACAAATATTTCCTATTCGATATTGACAGGACACTTTGGGATTTCGATTCAAATGCATCTGTGGCGTTGGAGGCTTCTCTGAAGAAGTTTCCTCTGCCGATTGATGATTATGCTCTTTTTGTCGAGAGATATGAAAGTTTCAATAAAAAATTGTGGGATGACTATGAGGCCGGTAAGATATCCAAAGAGTTTTTAAGAACTGAAAGGTTCTACAAAACCTTGAAAATTTATTATGGCATTGATGATATAGATTTGGCCAAGTCGATAGGCCATGAATATCTGGAAGAGATGGCTCTTGGCAAAAAACTGATTGAAGGCGCTGAAACAGTGTTGAATGCGATAAAAGTGAGTGGTGGCAGGATGGCGATTGTGTCAAATGGTTTTAGAGAGGTGCAATATAGAAAACTCGCCAGTTCCGGAATAAAGGATTGTTTTGAAACGGTGATCATATCGGATGAGGTAGGGGTGAACAAACCACATCCTCAAATTTTTGCACTTGCAATGGACGGAATTGGTGGAAACAAAAAAGAAACACTGATGGTGGGAGATGATTTCGCAAATGACATTGAGGGAGCACAGATATACGGAATAGATCAATTTTACTATAATCCACACCATAAAGAGTGCGATGGATGTCCTACTTATGAATCTGATTCTTTGCTGACACTTATCCGCTGATAAGAAAACCTGCTGATTCAGGCCCTTCATGGAAAAGAAGATCAAGTATTGACAGATTTGGAATGAATCCGTATTTTTGAGAAAATACCTGATAATAAGGTTTTTTCATGTTATTTTCTTCTAACAGACTGATCCCTCTGTACTTTGGGCTTATCCGTTTTCTAAAATCCTGTTCTTCATACTCCATTTTGAAATCACCAGTAAGCGAGATACTGCATTTCAAATTGAGTAATTCGATCATCTTATATATGATTTTCAAATCAAGATCGAAAAGGAACGGCTCCTTTGCATCCAACAGTGTCTTTATTTCATCCCAGTAATAATCAAAAAAAGGAGAAGACTTATAGGCTGACATTATGGCAAATTCATGCTGGTGAATCCATTTCTTGCTATAATCGATTTTGACCTCTCTTATGGGGATTTTATTATCCCCGTTACTGTAGACGGGTATTTGAAGCACCTCAAGGCCGGCAGAGGCATAAATATGACATCTGGTCCTGTATGATTGCTTCTGGTATGTCTCCTGCTGTTCGATCAGAATGTCGGAACTGTTCGCTGCCACGAAAAAGAAATCAACCGGCGGGAAATAGGACATGCTTAATACGGGGTTGTTAAACCTCGTTGTCATTCAACAGACTTGTTTAATCTGATAACTCCTCTTCTGGAATCTGAAATGAACTTGATGATCCGATCTCTGTGGTCTGACTGAGGAAATTCTTTTGTGACTAATTCAATGGCTTCAGAAATATTGTAGTTGCTTTCAAAGATGACTCTGTAAATATCCCTAATTTCTTCGATTACCTCATTTGTGAAGCCCCTTCTTTTTAGCCCTACGACATTGATTCCTTCATAGGAAAGAGGTGATCTTGCTGCCAGAACATAAGGAGGAACATCCTTGGTGACTGTGCATCCTCCGCCAATCATTGCATGAGCGCCGATTCTTGAAAATTGGTGTGCAAGAGAACCTCCTCCAACTATTGCCCACTCTTCAACATCTGTTTCTCCTGCAACTCCGACATAACTTGTCATAATGCAATTGTTTCCGATATTGCAGTCGTGAGCGATATGTACATAAGACATTATCAGACAGTTTGATCCAATTCTTGTGGCTCCCTTTGCCTTTGTACCTCTGTTGATGGTGGCGCACTCTCTGATTGTAGTGTTGTCTCCAATTTCAACATAGGTCGTCTCTCCTGCGAATTTAAGATCCTGCGGTATTGCACCTATAACGGCGCCTGGGAAAATCCTGCAGTTTTTCCCTATTTTGACATAATCAAAGATAGTGACATTGGGACCAATCCATGAACCGTCTCCAATCTCCACATGTTCTTCAATATATGAAAAAGGACCTATTACAACATCTTTTCCTATCTTAGCATTTTTATGAACTGATGTGTTTTCCATGGGTTATATTTTTGTGCTTTGCCCGGCAACCATTTGTGCAACAATGGTGTTTATATGGTGACCGGATTTATTAGCAATTATTTTAGCCTTTAATGGAGCGCCAATAAGGGTAAAGTCTCCTATAATATCAAGGAGCTTGTGTCTTGCACACTCATTTTTGAAGTGCAACTGGAGATTATTGAGATAACCGCTTTGTGACACTTCAAGATTGCTTACATTGAAAATAGACTCCATTTTGTTCAGAACTTCCTGATTAACTGGGTTTTCAACAATGACAATCGCATTCTCCATATCTCCTCCCCTGATCAAATTATTCTTGAAAAGATACTCCAATTCGTGGAAAAAACAAAATGTCCTGCATGGAGCTATCTCTTTGGCATAATCTGTCTGTTCGTTATAGTATGCCGTCTGTATCCCAAGAACTTTGGAATTATAATCAATTGTAAGATCTATTTCAAATGTATCGGACGGGATTACGGTTATTTCGGAACCACTCTTTTCATCTTTATAGTGGACACTGTTTTTCAGTCTGATATACTTTCTCTCT
>CAZPLM010000077.1:0-1083 GCA_964587275.1 uncultured Muribaculaceae bacterium
AGTGTCATATATGCCTTTTGGGTCGTTGGGGTCAATGAAAATATTGTGTACTTCGCATTTGGGGTAGAATTCCGACATATAATCCAGAAAACCGGCGCGGCGATTTAATGTAGGGTCTGACTGACGGGCCTTGTCTCTGGTGATTCGAACTACAAGGACCTCATTGATCATGTCATTAGTGCATCTTTCAGTAAGAAGGTGTGCGCAAAGATAGCCGCTCTGGTACATTGGCATTCCGAAATATGCAAAATAACTGTCATCTTCCAGTTTTGAGTCCACATATATATAAGGAATTGACTTTTCTGAAAGGCGTGTTGTAAAAGCGTGAGTATCAGTTTTAAAAAGAGGAGCTAAAATCACACCGGAGGGATTCAGTACAAGAATTTCGTCACAGGCCTTTCTGAATGAGGCCGGATTATACTGATCGTATAAAATAATCCTGGTAATTATGTTGTATGACTTGACGGTATTACCTCCCTTTTCAAATCCTTTCTGTATTTTGTCCCAATATTCACCCTCACTGTGTTCAGGAATCAGGCACACTATCAAGTGTTCTTTTTTTGTGGCAAGCAGCGAGGCATAAAGGTTCGGTTCATACTTCAGTTCCTTAATTGCTTTTTTGACCTTTTCCGTGCTTTTTTGTGATACTTCGCCTCTGTTGTGAACGACTCTGTCAACCGTGCCTTTTGACACGCCGGCGAGCCTTGCAACATCCATAATTGTTATTTTTTTACTATCATCCATCGAATAATTCGGTTTGTGCATGACAAAGATATAAAAAAAAATTATATTTTTTCGTGCCCGTGCACGAAAATCAGAAAAAAGTAGTAAATTTGGCACTGAATAATAAAAACAATTGAAATTATGAGTAAAGTCATCACTTTTGGAGAGATAATGCTCCGCCTTTCAACGCCCGGTTACCTGAGATTTTCTCAGGCAAGACAATTCGAAGCGACTTTTGGCGGTGGTGAAGCCAATGTGGCTGTTTCTCTGGCAAACTATGGTATTGAAACTGAATTTGTAACACGATTGCCTAAGAATGATATTGCGCAGAGTTGTATTAATGATCTGCACAGTTACGGA
>CAZPLM010000077.1:1096-9762 GCA_964587275.1 uncultured Muribaculaceae bacterium
TGGTGACCGGCTCGGAATATATTTTCTTGAGACAGGGGCGGTAGCGCGTCCAAGTAAGGTCGTATATGACCGTGCCTATTCTTCAATAGCTGAGATTCAGACCGGAATGATAGACTGGGATAAAGTCTTCGAAGGTGCTGACTGGTTTCATTGGACCGGAATCACTCCGGCGCTCAGTCAGGGAGCTGCGGATGTCTGTCTTGAGGCTATTAGGGCGGCTAATCGACTAGGAATTACTGTTTCCTGTGATTTGAATTTCAGAAAAAATCTTTGGAAATACGGCAAGACCGCATCAGAAGTGATGCCTGCTCTTGTCGAAGGATGCGACATTATCTTGGGAAATGAAGAAGATGCCGACAAGGTATTCGGGATCAAACCTGATGGATTTGATGTTACTGCTACTAAAGGAGAAGTTGATTCTAAAAAATTTGAAAGTGTATGCGTTCAGCTGATGAAAAAATTCCCTCGCGCAAAAAAGATTATCATTACCCTGCGCGGGTCCATCAACGCAAATCATAATACCTGGGGAGGTGTATTGTATGATGGCAAAAAGTTATATCAATCGCCGAGATACGATATTACGCATATTGTAGACCGAGTAGGAGGAGGGGATTCTTTTATGGGAGGCCTGATTTACGGTCTTATAACCTATTCCCCCGACGACCAGAAGGCATTGAATTTCGCCGTCGCCGCGTCTTGCCTCAAACACACTATTTTCGGGGATTTTAATCAGGTGACAGTATCAGAAGTAGAAAACCTGATGAAAGGCGATGGTTCAGGACGTGTTTCAAGATAAAAATCAATAATAATGGCAAAATTCAACAAACTGCAGGTTTTAACTGCAATGAAAGAGACCGGTATGGTACCGGTTTTCTATCACAAAGATCCGGAAGTGGCGAAACAAGTGCTGAAAGCGTGTTATGATGGTGGTGTGCGTGCTTTCGAATTTACAAATCGAGGTGATTTCGCTCATGAGGTCTTTCGAGATCTAATGAAATACTGTATTAAGGAGTGTCCTGAAATGATACTTGGAATAGGCTCAGTAGTAGATGCAGGAACTGCATCACTGTATATTCAGATGGGAGCCAATTTTATTGTCGGGCCTCTTTTTAATCCGGATGTCGCTAAAGTATGTAATCGTCGTTGCATAAGTTATACCCCGGGCTGCGGATCTGTTTCTGAAATAGGATTTGCTCAGGAGGCAGGATGTGATCTGTGCAAGGTCTTTCCTGCAGGAAATGTTGGAGGGCCATCTTTTGTTAAAAACGTACTTGCGCCTATGCCATGGAGTATGTTGATAGTTACCGGAGCTGTAGAGCCGACCCGTGATAATCTTACGGAATGGGTGAAGGCGGGCGTAACATGTGTAGGGATGGGTTCAAAGTTGTTTCCGAAAGAAGTAATTGCATCAAAGGAATGGAACAGGATAACTGTTCTTTGTCAGGATGCTCTCGGATATATACGGGATGCAAGAAAGAATTAATAATTTAAACAAAATAGATAATGACAAATACTAAATCTACATCCGCAAAGCTGATGACAAATTGGCGATGGTGGATGTGTGTGTTGCTTTTCGTGGCAACGACAGTCAATTATATGGATCGACAGGTCCTGTCATTGACGTGGAAAGATTTCATTGCTCCTGAATTCCACTGGACCGACGCCGATTATGGTACCATTACCGGTATTTTCTCCATCGTTTATGCCCTTTGTATGTTGTTTGCGGGGAAATTTGTAGACTGGATGGGAACAAAGAAAGGATATCTTTGGGCTATTGGAATCTGGTCGCTTGGAGCATGCACTCATGCTCTCTGCGGATGGGCAACAATGCATATTGAAGGATATGAATCAGTCAACGCAATGCTGGCAGTTGAAAAGGGTTCGGCGGCAGCGCTGATCATTGCATCCACAAGTGTATGGCTCTTTGTCGCCGCAAGGTGTATTCTTGCTCTGGGCGAGGCCGGAAATTTTCCTGCCGCAATAAAAACGACAGCAGAATATTTTCCAAAGAAAGATCGTGCATTTGCAACTTCAATATTCAATGCGGGAGCATCTGTAGGCGCACTTGTAGCCCCTGCAACTATTCCTCTACTTGCTCAGTATTTTAAAAATCGCGGCATCGGAGGAGGTTGGGAGATGGCATTTGTCCTGATAGGTCTTCTCGGCTTTATCTGGATGGGATTCTGGGTATTTATGTATGATAAACCTGAAAAATCCAAACATGTGAATCAGGCTGAGCTTGATTATATTCATCAGGATGAGGTAGCTGAATCTAAGGCATCTGATGTTGCTTCACCTGCATCTGAGAAACAGGAAGCCAAAATATCTTTCTGGAAATGCTTTACATTCCGTCAAACATGGTCATTTATCGTTGGGAAATTTTTCACTGATGGTGTATGGTGGTTCTACCTTTTCTGGGCTCCGGCTTATTTCTCGGATCAGTTCGGTTACAAGTCTTCTTCCGGTATGGGAATGGCGCTTATCGTTACATTATATGCAATAGTGACAGTTATCTCTATTTTCGGTGGATATCTGCCAAAGATTTTTGTTGAAAAAAAAGGTATGAACCCATATCAGGGGCGTATGATAGCTATGCTGATCTTTGCTTTTCTCCCTCTGCTCGCTTTGTTTGCACAACCTCTTGGCGGATTTTCCGCATGGTGGCCTGCAATAATCATCGGTATTGCAGGAGCAGGCCATCAGGCGTGGTCAGCAAACCTGTTCTCAACTATCGGCGATATGTTTCCTAAATCTGCAATCGCAACAATTACAGGTATAGGCGGAATGGCAGGCGGTGTCGGTTCATTTCTTATCAATAAGGGAGCGGGAACACTGTTTACATATTCTGAAGAGATGGGGAAGGCATTTTCATTTATAGGGTTTGAAGGGAAAGAGGCAGGATATATGATAGTCTTCTGTATCTGTGCTGTTGCCTACCTGATAGCCTGGGTAATAATGAAATCCCTTGTTCCGAAGTATAAACCGGTTGAAGTGTAGATTTCTACTCTTTCGCAGTGATATGATAAGACGTGCAGTATTATTGTGTGCAGCGATGACGGTTGCAGTCTGTCTGTACGGACAGTCAAATGATAATTTCGCGGTAAAAGACAGATTGCCTGTTTTTTACCGCGATGTCATCTGCAGCCTTTCTTTTCCGCTGTCATGGGAAAAATGGTCTTCAGAATACCCTGAGGGCGAATTTGAGGAGTGGAGGAAAGAAGCACGGGAGAAGTTGTACGGATGTATGATGGCAAGACCGCCTTATGCAGGACCTGATATGGAAATCATAGCCTCTGAAAAACGTGATGGATATACGGCATATCTGATTATGCATAATCTTTCATCATATTCACGTGTAATGAGTTATCTGCTTGTCCCCGAAAAAAGCAGTCAAAATGACAAATTTCCGGCAGTCATAATGCTTCACGACCACGGGGCTGAATTTGATATAGGGAAAGAGAAACTTGTTCGTCCGATAGATTACGGATCAGATAATTATGATTCTGTGTTGAAATCTGCGACTGAATGGACAAATAGAAATTACGACAGCACTTTCGTGGCGGATTATTATGCCGCAAACGGATTCATCGTATTCGTTACGGACGCTTTGTTCTGGGGAGACAGGGCAACATTCGGAAAAGATCTGAATCTGAGTAAAAAGGATGTTTATGATATTCAGCAGGCTCTTGCGGCAAATATGGAGCAGATGGGAATGAACTGGAGCGCGATGATTACCTACGATGATATTGCATCTGCTGAGTTTGTATCAGGGCTTCCCGATGTTGATACTTCCGCTCTCTTTGCAGTCGGCTTTTCGATGGGAGGTTATCGTGCGTGGATGCTTTCAGCATTATCTAACAAAATTACCGGAGGAGCGTGTGTCTGCTGGATGAGTACGGTCGAATCACTGATGACTCCCGGTAACAATCAGACCAGGGGAGGTTCTTCTTTTTCCATGACACTTCCAAATATCAGAAATTATATGGATTATCCCGATGTGGCAACCATTGCCTGTCCAAAGCCCATGCTTTTCTTCAACGGTTCCATGGATAAACTTTTCCCTACAGACGGAGTCAATGCAGCATACGCAAAACTGCGAAAGGTATGGGATTCACAAGATGCATCGAAAAAACTTCTCCTCAAGACTTGGCCTCTACCGCACTTTTTCAGCCGACAGATGCAGGATGAAATAGTGGAATGGATGAGAAATAATTGAGTTACAGGCCTGCTTCAGCATATCCTCCGTCATTCTTTTTGATTTCCGCAGTAGCATAATAGCCGATCTTTGCACCTGTCCATCGCCCTGCCTTTGCTTTGAATGATGATCCTGCCTTAATGAATTTTTTGCCGTCAATACTGTAGTAAAAATCGCAGATTGCTCCATTTGAGACAGCCACACGTAAAAATACCGTGCATGGATTACCGTTTAAAGGAAGTGAAAATTCAACTTTCTCATCAGATCCCTTTTCTGCATCAACACAAACGCTCTGAGTCAGAAAAATGCATCCGTTGCGAAATTCAAGTCCTATCAGCGCATAGTCTTCTCCCATTACCACTACTCCCGTTCTGTCTCCTTCATATTCCGGATAGAATGAAATATGAGTAGTGAATTCCATTTCAGGCCCTGTAATCTTTTCCAAAAGAAGGTTTGGGCTATTCCACAGATTTTGCCGGCTATCCTGACTTTTAATGCAGTTCAGACGGATTATATTATCAGATGGACATGTCATGCACCAGCCCTGCTGAGGATTAGCCGACCACTGCCAGTTCAGGGGTATGGCTGCTGTTGAAAATGCAGGTGTTATTGTGAGAGCATCTGTGGCGGAATTACATTTTTTTTCTGGGAATGCGGCTGGCAATCTGAATTTTTCCATAGGTTCGCCGATGCCGTCTTTATCACTATCTACGCCAATGGTGCACCAGCCGTCAGAAAGCCATTCCATCGGTTGAAGGTGAACAACACGTCCGTATGCATAACGGTCCTCGAAATGCAGGAACCAGCTCTCGCCTGCGGCATCTTCAACCCATCCGCCCTGATGAGGGCCGTGGATGGTGGAATTTCCCTGATGAAGGACAACTTTCCATTCATAAGGGCCGTAAATATTGCGTGACCGCAACACAAGTTGCCACCCCTCTTTTACACCTCCTGCCGGTGCGAAGATGTAGTACCAGCCTTCTCGTTTATATAACTTCGGTCCCTCAACTGTAGGATTGCCGTTCTGTTTCCCGTTAAAAACCAAAACATTCTCACTTATTGGTTCAAACGATTTAGAGTCAAGTTCACAGAGAGTCAAAATACTTTTGAAACCGGCACGGCTCCCTGCCCATCCGTGGACAAGATAGACTTGTCCGTTATCATCCCAGAGTGGGCAGGGATCAATTAAGCCTTTTCCTTCATCAACAAGATGCGGTTCTGACCACTTTCCGCACGGATCTTCAGCTGATACAAAGAATATCCCGCGGTCTGGATCACCCCAGAAGATGTAAAATATTCCGTTATGATACCTGATGGCGGGCGCCCACACTCCGTTCCCGTGTGAAGGGATATCAAATTCGGCGGAGTAAAGCTTCGGCAGCGCAGCATTAACTATTGTCCAATGGATCAAATCATTAGAATGAAGGATCTGAAGCCCTGGCACACAGTTGAACGATGAGGCTGTCATCCAGAAATCATTGTCGACCTTTATCACGTCAGGATCGGAATAGTCGGAATGAAGAATCGGATTTGTAAAGAACGCCTGTGCGGATATTATCAGAAGCAGAAGGAATTTCATCTCGTTATTTGAATGCCTTTACAGTTTCAAACCATTTTTCTGAAGTAGGGATATTGCCCTTGCTCCAGCATGAACCAAAATAGTAGGTAACAGTCTCTCCGGGAATTATGCTCTTTAATGCAACAGAATGATTTGCAGGGCCTGCAATGACAATACTGTCGGCATCAGGCATACAGAGAGCAAGTCCGATCAAGCCGTCTTCAGGCTCAATGCTTTGATCTGATGCTTTTTCCCAGAAGGCAAACCGGTCGGTATCTGAAAATTCATCCAATATTTCGTGACGAATGATACCTGCTGCAACTGTAAGAGTGTCGAAATCGCCTGAATATGTATCAATCGCCTTACAGAAGTTTCCATCTGCGAAAACAGTTATCTGTTTTGAAAGAGAAATCTGATGTCCGTCCACTGTCCATGGATTGTATTTCAGGGTGAAGGAGATATGATCGGGACTCTGCTCGTTTATTTCGGAAGAGGCGTAGTTGTGATCCGGAAATACAAGTTCTCCGTTTACGATCGGAGATGATGCTCCTCCGCCGAGACTCTTTGATACTTTGTAGCAATCCTTGCCGCCATGATCGTGGTGATAGTAATCCGGATCCTGCGTAGCACCCTTATACCATTCATCTGCGACAAGGCTTCCTCCTTTCTTTACCCAGACATCAAATCCGGGAGAAATCACCTGCCATTCAAGTGCAATTCCGTATGCCCGATAGGCAACGTAGTCGTTTTCCCAGACAAAATCATCAAACCTTTCCGGAACAGCCCTGGCCATTACCTTTGGCGTCCTGTCTGTACAACCCGCAAAAATTATAATCGCAGTTGCAAATAAAAGTAACTTTTTCATTTTGTTTTATTTATTTCAAATCCTTTGTGGCACACCAATCCATATCGTTATAATCCTGATTTTCTCCACACATGCCCCAGATAAACGTATAATTACGCGTAGCGCAGGCTGAGTGGATGCTCCATTGAGGAGAAATCACGGCCTGCTCGTTATGCATCCATATATGGCGAGTTTCCTGAGGCTCTCCCATAAAATGGCATACGGCTGCATCCTCCGGAAGTTCGAAATAAAAATAGACTTCCATACGGCGGTCGTGAGTGTGGGCAGGCATTGTATTCCATGTACTGCCGGGTTTAAGTTCCGTCATTCCCATTTGCAATTGGCAGCAAGGGACGACTTCATTCACAAGAAGGCGGTTTATCGTACGCTGGTTGCTCTCTTCGAGAGAGCCGAGATTCATAACAACAGCATCTTTTTTAGTTACGAGACGGCATGGATATGCACGGTGTGCGGGAGCGGAGTTAAAATAGAAACGGGCAGGTTTTTCAGGATCCATGCTTTCAAAAATAACTTCGCGGTCTCCACGGCCGACATACAAAGCTTCTTTAAAATCCACATCATATTTGTCATCTCCGACTTTAACTCTTCCAGATCCTCCGACATTGATGATTCCGAGTTCCCGTCTTTCGGTAAAGAATTTGGCGCGGAGTACATCAGGAGGGGTTAGTGGCAACGCTTCATTTACAGGAACAGCTCCGCCTGCAATGATACGGTCAAACATCGAATAGACCATATTTATCTCATCCGCAACCATTACTTTTTCGACCAGGTAATGTTCGCGGAGTTTGGCTGTATCATAATGTTTTGCATCATCCTGGTGAGAAGGATAGCGGACTTGGCAATTAAGTTTCATGATATTCAGTTATTTAGGTTGTTTACCGATATAGGCGAGTATTCCGCCGTCAACATAAAGTACGTGTCCGTTTACAAAATCGGAAGCGCTGCTGGCAAGAAAGACTGCCGGTCCCTGCAGGTCTTCTGCGCTTCCCCAGCGTGCAGCTGGTGTCTTTGCTACAATGAATGAGTCAAAAGGATGACGTGAGCCGTCAGGCTGGCGTTCACGCAGAGGTGCGGTCTGTGGAGTGGCAATATATCCGGGACCTATGCCGTTGCATTGTATGTTGTATTCTCCATATTCAGAAGCAATGTTGCGAGTGAGCATTTTCAGGCCGCCCTTTGCTGCTGCATAAGCGGATACCGTTTCACGCCCGAGTTCTGACATCATAGAACAGATGTTGATTATCTTACCGCCGCCGTTTTTAATCATTGATGGAATGACTGCTTTTGAAACGATAAACGGAGCATTAAGGTCGACATCTATCACTTGACGGAATTCCGAAGCCTTCATTTCGACCATCGGGATGCGTTTGATTATCCCTGCATTATTTACAAGAATATTGATTATTCCTACTTCTTTTTCAATTTTTGATACAAGTTCGTAAACCTGATCTTCATTTGTTACGTCACAGACATATCCTTTGGCATCTATCCCTTTTTCCTTGTAAGAAGCGATACCCTTATCGACAAGTTCCTGTTTGATGTCATTAAAGACAATTTTTGCCCCTGCTTCCGCAAAAGCTGTAGCGATGGCGAATCCGATGCCATAAGAGGCGCCTGTTACCAAAGCAACTTTACCTTTTAATGAAAAATTTACCATATTATCATTTTTTTAACAATTTAAGGAGGGTGCCAAACAATATCAGCACCCTCCATAAAGATACTATTAATTAACTATTATTACCAGCGTATATCGCCATATCCCTTGTAAGCAGATTTGACGGTAAAATCACCGGCAGCAGGAGTACCTGCGAAAGGAGTTTCTGTAAGAACAGCGCCGCCATTTGCTGTGGCAGTCGCCTCATCTATTCTGCTCCACCAACTGAAGCCTTCAGTAATATCGAAATCATAGTAGAGATTGCCTTTGAAGACAGGATCTCTTCCTGCAGTATTGGTGCTGACAATCTTCGGATAGCCATTTGCATTTGAAGGTGCCTCTACTGCTCTGTGCATTGTTGCAAAGATGTTCTTTTCTACAATAAATGCTTCAG
>CAZPLM010000078.1:0-5874 GCA_964587275.1 uncultured Muribaculaceae bacterium
CACTTGAACATCTGAAATTAATCATTGATCAATTGCCGATAGGTCTTGAAATATATGATGGGGATGGGAATCAGTTGTATATCAACGAGAGAGATGCGGAGATTTTCTATGTTCAAGACAGGTCTCTTACGCTTGGCCAAGGGATAAATTTCTATAATAATCCTAACATTCCAGCTCAGAATAAAGAGGCATTGAGGCGAGGAGAAGATATTGATATTACGATGCAGTTTAATGTATCGAACATTGCAAAGACTGGATATTATGATGTGAAAGAAGATACCGGCCGGGATAAGGTCCTTACAATAAGGGCTCGCACCAGAACCATAAGAAATGCAGATGGTTCTATAAGAAATTATATTTTTATGCTTGAAGATATCTCGGAAATATCCAAATATCAGGCTGAGTTGAAGGATGCCATTATGCAAAACCAATTGATTTTGGATAATAATACATCAGGTATTGTATATTTAGGGACCGACTATATTGTTAAATGGCAGAATCTGTCCAAAGTGTTTCCGATAATCTGTCAGACTATGTATAAGGTAGGCAAATGTTGTTATAAGGAATTCAACAACCCGGAGCCTTGTTTCGGATGTCCGGCAAAGGTATCGTTCGAGACAGGAGAAGTACATTCACGTGAATTGTTCAATGCGGATACAGGAATGACAATCAAGGTTACTTCAGTGCCTGTTGTTGAACATGGGAAGATTGTCGCTGCAGTCTTGAGAATTGATGACGAGACGGAAACAAAGAAGAATATGCAGGAACTTATTGAGGCAAAGCAGAAGGCAAAACAGTCGGAAATGATGAAATCTGCTTTTGTGGCAAACATAAGTCACGAAATAAGGACTCCGCTTAATGCGATACTTGGTTTTTCCGAATTAATCAAAGATGCTGATACTGAACAGGAAAAAGAAGAATATTATAACCTGATCGATCAAAATTCACAGATTCTTCTCAACTTGATAAATGATGTACTTGTGTTCTCAAAAGTTGAGTCTGAGATGTTTGAGATGAAATATGCGGATTTTGATATTAATACGATTTATTCCGAACTGTATGACACGATGAGAGATCAGGTCAGCAAAAAATCTTTAGAATTAATAAAAAAAGTTCCTGTTGAGTCTTGCTATATCCATTCCGAACCGCTTCGTATCAGACAGGTCATTACTAATTTTATTACCAATGCCGTAAAAATAACAGAGAAGGGAAGCATTACATTTGGTTATGATATAATGAAGGATGGTGTAAGATTCTGGGTACAGGATACGGGAATAGGCATAAAAGAAGAGGATTTCAGGCTGATATTCAGGAGATTTGTCAAGCTTGACGAATACAGGCAGGGGACTGGTCTCGGTCTGTCCATTTGCAAGAAGATATCAGAATTGCTTCAGGGATACATCGGTGTGGAGTCAGAGGTTGGTGTCGGTACGATCTTTTATTTGAAGATACCTTGTGACACAAGCCATTATCCAAAAAAGATCACAATGGATGACAGTGCATTTGCAAATAAGAGAGTATATATAGAAAATCATCTGAATAACGAAATCCAAATGCTGAAGATTCTCATCGTTGAGAGCGATGATGATATGTTTTCTCAATTATCATCCCTTCTTTCCGGTCAAATGATTTCCAGAGCCACTAATGGTTTATTTGCCGCAGAAACGGTAAGAACTGAGAAAATTGATATCATTTTCATTGAAAAAAATCTCCCTGACATTTCCGGTATTGAGGTTGTCAAGCTGATCCGCAGATACAACAACCTTATCAAGATCATTGCTATTGTTAAAGATAACAGTGATTCTGAGAAGAATCTTGCCTTGAGTTCAGGATGCAATTCGTATATAACGACCCCTGTTGATGTGGAACAAATCAATAAGGTGCTTAGCCCGGACAAAAAAAGAGGATAGTGACTATCTGTTGCAAAGTCGAATGATTACGGGAAGGTGGTCACTGTAGCCGTTTTGAAAAGTGTTTCCCATATAACTGCGTTTTGGTTTGCCGCGCTGGAGCATGAAATTGCGGGAGAATATTTCTCCGTAATGTCTCTTGTCTGATTTTACGATCTTTAGTTCGCCCTCGGGTTCTCCAAGCAGATTCTTACTGACGATGATGTTGTCATACAATTTCCATCTGTGATTATGAAGGCTTGTGCCGCGTCCTTCTTCCATTAATGCCCAGAATGGATTGAAATATTCACCCTCTCCGACAGATTCGATAGTGCGGCGAGCTTTAAGCAGCTGTGATAGTGATTCGTCAGAAGGACAGTCATTCATATCACCCATTATTACGATCTTCATACCAGGGTACTGTTCGCACAACGTTACTGCGTGATCCCTGGCGGTTTCGGCTCCTGCTCTTCTGAAGCCCATAGAGACATCAACACCTTTACGTCTTGAAAGGAAATGGCAGACATAAAAGCCGAAAAGTTCACCTTCAAGCAGACCCCACGCAGCCAGGATATCCCTTCCTATGTATTCCCTGCCGCTTCGCAAAACAAGTTTTAACGGTTCGCTGCCTATAAGTTTGAATTTATCAGGACGATACAACATTCCTACATCTACGCCTCTCGCATCGTTCGACTCATAATGGATGAATTTGTAATGCGCTCCAGACATTCTTTTTTTTCCGACAAGGTCTCTGAGTACAGTATCATTCTCAACCTCAGATACTCCTACGACCGATGGAAATCCACCGGGCAGGCTTGAAACGGCAGAAAACACCTCACTGAGATTTTCAAGCTTTTTGTGATATTTAAGAGTGGTCCATCTTTTTATTCCTGAAGGAGTGAAATCATCATCATCTGTTTTAGGATCATCAATCGTATCATACAGATTTTCGAGATTATAGAACATTATGGTTTGCATCACAATCAGTTTTTACAAATTTAGCAATATAATATGAATAATTCGAAGCCAATTACCGGCAATAATTAGGTTTTTGTGTTCTAAAATTCTTATCTTGCACTTATTATATGATGAAAAAATGTTTAGCAAAGCAACGTTAAGCATATTTTTTGCATCTGTTATAATGGGAAAAAATTATAAAACGTATGAAAAAAGCATTAATAGGACTTCTTTCAGTTGCGGCTCTCTTACTTGTCGGATGTAACAAGTACTCGAGTGATATTGACAATCTCAATACAAGAGTTGATGCGTTGGAGGAGAAGTGCGCGGAGTTTAATTCCAATATTCAGGCCCTGACGGTTATTATCAATGCTCTACAGAAGAATGATTTTATATCCGGAATATCAAAAATCTATTCTGGTGGTGCCGTCGTGGGGTATAATGTGAATTTTGTGAAATCCGGTACAGTCTCTATTTATAATGGATCCGATGGTTCCATACCGACCGTTGGGACAAAAAAGGATACAGATAATTATTATTACTGGACCGTCAAGTATGATGGAGGCACCGTAGAGTGGCTTCTTGATGCAGATGGCAATAAGGTTTTAGCCGTAGGTGTCACTCCCTTATTTAAGGTCAAGAGCGGGATGTGGTATGTTTCTTATGACAAAGGGACAACATGGAATGAAGCAGGCCCAGCGGACGGAAGTACAGGTGATTCAATCTTCCAAGATGTTAGTGTGGGCAGTGACTACGTTACATTTACACTTGCCGATGGATCGACTTTTTCGATACCGACTTTCAGCCTTTACACTGCCCTGTATTCGTCTGTCAGTGTTACAAACTCGAATACAAACTCCATTTCAACACTGATCAAAAAGGTAATCAATACTTATGTCTATGTAAAAGGTACCTCGTCGATAGTAGTCGATGGCGAAACAGTCGGTACAAATATTATTCTTTCCAGTGGTGATACCCTGAACATCTATAACTGGACAGGGAGCAATGCTCCTATTATCGCCCCGCTGATTGATAGTGATGACGGCAAGTATTATTGGTCTATCACTTATGGAGACAGAAACACAAAGTGGCTTCTTGATTCAAACGGTGATAAAATCAGCGCTGCAAATGAATTGATAGAGGCTCCGATAGTAGATGCGATACTAAATGAAGAGGACAATAAATATTATTGGGCTATTATCTGCAAGTCCGATACTACTTTTATTACCGATAATCTCGGAGATAAGATCCAGGCTGTAGGTGATTCTGCATCTACGGCAGTATTCAAGGGGGTAGATAACAGCAATCCTGAATATTTGGTAATTACTTTATACGATGATACCAAGATAAATTTACCTAAGAAATATTCTCTCGTGCTCTCCTCTGATTTATTGACTATGCCGGTATCTGATACGCAGACTGTGGATTATACAATTTATGGCTGTGATAAGAGCGTTACGATTGAATTGTTGACTCAGGGAGGAGTCACGGCGACAGTGACGTCTCCTGATGATGATTCCGGAGGAGGTGTCATTACTATTGCCACATCGTCTTCTTTCGCCGGCAATGGTAAAGTGATTATGATTGTAAGTGCCGGAAGCGGTTCTACAAAGACGGTGGTAAAGTCTATTACAATTAATAAAAAGGAAGATTGAGATGAAAAGGATTAAAAATATAGTGATTATTCTCTCTGTCGTTCTTTTCTCCTTTGGCTGTCAGAATGAGGTAGGGAATGAAATAACAGCCCTTGAGAGGCGTGTTGCGGCTCTTGAGGCGAAGTGCGAATTGATCAACACGAACATCAACGCACTGAGCACACTGGTAACCAACCTTCAGTCATATATTTTTGTAAAAGATGTGACTGAAATCAAGGTTTCCGGGGAAGTTACGGGATATGCCATTTCATTCTCAAATGGAGAAACGGCATATATTTACAATGGAAAGGATCAGGAGACGCCGATTGTGGGAGTCATTAAGGACGAAGACGGCCTCTATTACTGGACAATCACTTATAATGGAGTGACGGATTATATCTATGATTCAGTAGGAATGAAGGTCTCAGCCACGGCAGCAAGCCCTATTCTAAAGATAGAAGACGGCAACTGGGTGATATCATACGATAATGGAGATATATGGACTGTCCTCGGTTCGGCTACCGGAGAGAGCGGTACTTCATTCATCTCAAGTGTTCAGGATTCGACTGATTATATTAAGATAGTTCTTGCAGACGAAAGTATTATCAGGATACCGACTCAGGCATATTATGAGGCGATCAGTGCAGAACTGACAGTTGCCAACAATAATTTAACAGCTCTACGGGGCATTTATGATGCGATAAACGCCAATGTATTTGTTTCAACAATTGTCCCGGTAGTTGATAATGCCGATACTGTCGGATACACGTTGCTGATGTCTGATGATTCTTCCATAACGGTATATGATGGAGATCCGACCGATGTCACTATTGGAGTCAAGACTGATACGGACGGGGTTGATTATTGGATAATTACTTATGCAGACGGGACTTATAAATGGATTGTCAATTCAGCCGGCAAGAAAGTAGCAGCCTCACCTTCAGAAGAAGGTTATATACCGATTTTGGGTATAGAAAAAGATGAAGACGGGTATTATTGCTGGACTGTCAGTTATAGCGGAGTTGATGGGTATCAGTGGCTTTATGACAGCGAAAATAATAGGGTAAAGGCGGCTGTTGCAACTCCGGAGGTGTTTACAAACATTGTGACGTCTGATGATTATGTGACTCTTACAATAAGCGGAGGAACTACTGTCAACCTTCCGAGATATAAGGTATTCAATGTTACGATTGATGATAAAATCTATCTGAAAGGGGATGTTGAGTCATCCAGAAGAGATACGGTCAGCTATTCAATCTCTGATGTAACCTCTGATGCAGCAATAACAGCTATTGCCAAAGACGGATTTATTTCAACAGTGATAAGGACGGATTATAAATCCGGCAAGATTGCCGTAACTGCTCCGGAAACATTTGTTTCAGGCTCTTCGGCGT
>CAZPLM010000078.1:5884-8299 GCA_964587275.1 uncultured Muribaculaceae bacterium
CGTCTTCATTGCTGATACTTGTTTCTGATGGACACGGACATACGAAGACAATAACTGTTTCAATCATTTATGGAATAAAGGAGGAATCTGCGGAATGAAAAAATTGATCAATATTTTTGCAATCATCTGTGTTATGGTCCTCTATTCAGGGTGTCAAACGGATCTCACTGATGAAATTAATGCATTGAAGAACAGGATAGAGGCTGTAGAGGCGCTCTGCAATACTTTGAACGAGTCGATCTCTTCTGCAAACACCCTTGTTAAGGCTTTAGAGGAGAATGATTTGATTACTGGCATTACAACCACCACTCAGACAGGAGGTAAAACCTCTTATGTGATATCATTTTTAAGTGGCTCTTCAATTACACTGACAAGTGGAAATGACGGTGAGCAGCCTGTTATCGGTATCAGCCAATATACAGACGGATATTATTACTGGACTGTTCAGAAGGGTACCGGCAGTCCTACATGGATTACAAGCAGTCTCGGGCTGAAAATCAGGGCATCAGGTACAGTTCCTCAATTGAAGGTTGAAAGCGGATTCTGGTGGATATCATTTGATCAGGGAGGTAGCTGGACTAAACTTACAGAGGCTACAGGTACAGATGGAGATTCGGTTTTTTCAAGCATTAATCCGAGTGACAATTATATCTCATTTACTCTTGTGGACGGGACTTTTTTCCAGATAGCCACTTACGAAGGTGTCAAAAAGATGAAAGATGCCGCAGACAATATTTCTCAGGAAATAGCCACGCTGCAGACACTTGCTCTCGGTATAGATCAGACCACCATGGTCAAATCCATATCTCAGATTATGTCCGGAGATGTACTGACAGGATATAAATTTACCCTAAACAACGGAGAAACATTCAGTATCTATAATGGAACTGACGGAGCACCGTTCTATTTGAATATTGCAGTTGATTTCTCCACCAACTCATATTATTGGAAAATCAGTTATGACGGTACAAATTATAATTGGATATATGACGGTGACGGAAACAGAGTGGTTGCAACGCCTTCAGATGGTACGCCTATTATTGGAGTGCAGGATTCTCTCGGTGTTTACTACTTTACGGTAACTTATTTTGACAGAGAGAACCCTGAATGGCTTCTCGACAGTAACGGGGATAAGATACAGGCAGATGGATACAGCGGCTATCATCTATTTGATTCAGTTGATATTTCTACTACTGAAGTTAAAATAACACTTGCAGACGGTTCAGAGGTTTTAATACCTGTCTATTCGGCGCTTGACCCTTCTATTGTTTTTGCAAGTCCGAAAGAGGCCGGTACAACTGATGATATGACACTTGGGAGTGATGGTGTTTATACGCCCGGCGTTTCGGCAGGCAAATCATATTCAGTGTCATGGTCGATATCGGATGCAACAGGCGATGTCAAGATTGAAGCCATTGGTCTTGATGATTGTGTCGTTACAGAGAGTACTTCTGCACTCAGCGGCACAGTTCTTTCCGGAGCATTGACTTTTAAAACGCCTGCAACATTCGAGGCAGGCGTTACAACGAGTCGTGTGCTGGTATTTGTAACCTGGGGAAGTAATGTAACAATGAAGGTATTGGAGTTTAAGAACATCTAATTGTTACTTACCCTCTTTCAGTACCTCACCGTGGTCTGTTACTATGCTTCTCAGCCATCTTTCTCTGAAACGGGGATGTTCAGGACTTACAGGGATCGAACTCCCCGGGGCCATTGTCTTGAATGATCCGTCTTCATTCTGAATCTTGACATTTCCATCCATATATTTGACAAGCAGTTCATTTTCAAGAACAGCCCATCTGTCAAACAGGGTGCGTGCCATTGCCAGGCTCTCCTCAGTCAGCATTCCGACTGCCTGTCCGACATTGCCGCTTTTCATCATTTTCAATGCTGTTGCATCATCGGTTTCCACTTTTGCAATGAAGTCATTTTCATATTTATCCACTTCAGAACGAATTACAGGGGCTACCCTGTCATACATAAGGTAAGCAAAATGTGTCAGTTTATTGCGTTGCCAGAATGCGGAGGTTGGAGAGTAACTGATCATGCTGCCGTTGCCAACTGCGAAGCTTTCAGGAACTTTTGTAATGCTGGTGCGTACAGGAGTGAGTGGTGAAGTGGCTGCATCATCAACTCCAAACCAAAGAATACCACCTATTTCATCAGGAAGCCAATTACGTGACTGGCAAACAATCCAGAAGCCCGTCTGCTGTGTCGCAATTGCACGCTCAAAGCAATAACTGTTGCCGTCAATCTCAAAGTCCATTGGACGCCATCTATAAGGGAGTCTGTCCGGTCCTGCTCCAACATCCTCAGTCATATCCATAAAGGTACCTTCATAATGGTCACGCATAATGTCTGCAACCTCTTTTATCCCCACTTTTTCTGCCGGTTTAATGAAAAGAGGCATTTTAT
>CAZPLM010000078.1:8309-9651 GCA_964587275.1 uncultured Muribaculaceae bacterium
GAAATCAATGTAGTCTTCTGCACTTTCCGAATGTTCGTTGCCATTATCGTCTGTCCAGTTGAATGTGCCTTTCCCCATAATGTTGAATGCTGACCAGACTCTTGCTTCACAGCCTCTCAATGCACCCCAGTTTGCCGGAGCAAATGCATCGCAAAAGCTGAATTCCTCATCTTTTCCTGTAAAATATCCTGCTTTTCTGGCAAAAGAAATGACATCTTTTGAATAGATGCAATTGGTAGGGTCATTAAGCGGGAAAGTATGAATCCTGCTTTGGTTGGCGTGAGCGCATACATATCCTTCAGGGACACGTCTTGCAACCCAAACACTTCCCAATTCATCTCCCTTTCCTACAATTTCCATAATCCATACTTCATTCTTGTCTGAAATTGAAAATGATTCCCCTTCGGAAGGATAGCCATACTCCTGTGAAAGTTCATCAATTATCTTGATTGCCTCCCTTGCAGTTCTTGCCCTTTGGAGAGTAATGTAGATAAGTGAACCATAATCTACAATGCCGGTTTTGTTTACAAGCTCTTCGCGACCGCCGAACGTCGTTTCCGTAATGGCTACCTGATGTTCGTTCATATTGCCAACAGTCTGGAAGGTGTGTGCCACTTGAGGAATATCTCCTAGATAGAGTGAAGAATCCCACTCATAAATGGGGAGTATTGATCCTGCCTGCCAGTTTTGTGCGGGAGAGTAATAAAGCTCTCCATATAGTTGATGCGAATCAGCAGCGTATGTGACAAACGTACTGCCATCTTTTGATGCTCCGCTGCTTATCAGAATGTTTGTGCAGCCATCAATTTTTGATGACTGGAGCAGCGAAAAAATTGAAATTAACAGAAGTATTTTAAAAGAATTTCTCATAATTATTAATTTATCTAACTTTGTTTCAACAAAGATATGAATAATTGCAACTTTATGAAGAATTTCAAATTGCTCGCTCTCTTCGGACTGATGTTTTTTACAACTTGTAGACTTTTTGCTCAGGACCCTCAACAGGCAAAGGAGCCTGATTTTGTGGATATAGCAGAAAAACAGGCAGATGCTTTAATGAAAATGCTTAATCTCAGTGATGCCCAGGTATTTCTTGTAGACTCTATCCTGCAGCACGATCTGCCGCTCTATGATGAGGCGATAACAAATGTCAAAAAATCCGGAGCCACTACTCAACAGCCTTATCAGGCGGTAGCTGATAAGTGGATGAATCAGATTGACTGTGCATACCAGAAGATATTTGATGAAAAGCAGTGGGAGAAGTATATGAAATCATCATACGGCAAGGAGAAGAAGAAACGTGACAAGAGATTGAATCACGAATAATTAATTCTTTTTTACC
>CAZPLM010000079.1:0-516 GCA_964587275.1 uncultured Muribaculaceae bacterium
GTGATGGTGATGGTGATGGTGGTGGATGTGGAGCTGAATATGGTTTCACTGCGGAAGATCAGTGTAAGGCTAACGATAGACATGAGGCTGAAGATGGTTTCACTGGTGAAGATCGGTGTAAGGCTAACGATTGGCGTGGAGCGAATGGATCATTACTGGGACATCCGCATGTACGATGCATGAAGGTCTCATCAGGCTGCACTCGCCAAGCTTTCGACAGACTCAGCAAAAAAGTGCTCGACAATATCGCAACATATCTTTCTCACTTCCACTGCAATTTTTCCTGACTTCGGAAGTGTCTTCGTGATTTCATATTAAACATATCGACAACATGCCCGTTTTCAGCAACTCTCTATTAACCATCACATTATTAAAATTTTATGCAGCAAAATGCAGACTAAAATTTCAGCAAAACACTATTACTCAGTATTTTACTAAAAACGCATAAGAAGCAAAAATAATTGTGTAATTTTTACGCGATTTATTTGGTGTTCGCAAAAAGTCGGTTTATCTTTG
>CAZPLM010000079.1:526-8855 GCA_964587275.1 uncultured Muribaculaceae bacterium
AAAATATCTTAGCTCAGTTATGCTACCATCTAATTCAACATCTGCACCAACAAGAGAAAGGTTAATTATGACTGAATTGAAGTATTCTTATAAATATCCGCACCCGGCTGTTACGACGGATTGTGTGATTTTCGGATTCGATGGAAATAATCTTAAAGTTCTGCTGGTTGAAAGAGGGCTGGAACCATATAAGGGAGATTGGGCATTCCCTGGTGGATTTATGAAAATTAATGAGACGGCAGATGAGTGTGCGCGACGCGAATTGAAGGAGGAGACCGGATTTGAAGGTGGTTATATGGAACAGCTTCAAGCATTTACGGATGTTGAGAGAGATCCTCGCGAAAGGGTGGTCACCATTGCATTTTATGCACTGGTCAAGATCAGCGAGGTAAAGGGAGGAGATGATGCAGCCAATGCTAAATGGTTAGCACTGAACAAAATACCGCATTTGGCATTTGATCACGATATGATCCTGAGGTGTGCTATGAGGAAATTGAAGGAAAAGATTCATTTCGAGCCGGTTGGGTTTGAATTGCTGCCGGAGGTGTTTACGATGAGTGAGTTGCAGAATCTCTATGAGGCGATTTTGGAGGTGAAGTTCGACAGGCGCAATTTCTATAAGAAGATCTTGAGTTTAAACATCTTGAGTGTTGCAGAAGAGAGGCCGGCAGATACGCCATCAAGAATGCCTGTGAAATACCGTTTCAATGCAGATAAATATATGCAACTGAAACAGAAGGGTTTTAGACTGGAATTTTAAATGCATAAAACTATGAAAGGATTTTTAGGAGCTATTATCGGAGATATCGCAGGATCAAGGTTTGAATGGCACAATCATAAATCAACTGATTTTGAACTATTTATAAACAAATGTGACTTCACGGATGATACTGTGATGACAATTGCGGCAGCAAAATGGCTGTTAGATGGCAGAAAAGGAGATCTCGCTGAAATAATGCGCGACTGGGGACGCCGCTATCCAAACAGAGGATATGGTGGAATGTTTTACCAGTGGATTTATAGTGACGATCCGGATAAACACCTACCATACAACAGCTTCGGCAACGGTAGCGGTATGCGCGTCAGTCCAGTTGGATTCTACGCCAAAAGCTTGGAAGAGGCAGCAGACCTGGCCAAACAAACTGCAGATGTCTCACACAACCACCCGGAAGGGATAAAAGGCGCTCAATCTATCGCAACAGCAATATACCTTGCACGCACAGGCAAGACGAAGGCCGAGATAAAGTCTTGGATAGAAGATACTTACCATTATGACCTCTCGCGCACCTGCGATGAAATCCGCCCCACATACAAATTTGATGTAACGTGCCAAGGCTCTTGCCCTGAAGCAATTATAGCATTTCTCGAGAGTACCGACTTCGAATCGGCCATCCGTCTTGCAATTTCTCTCGGCGGCGACAGCGACACAATCGCCTGTATGACAGGAGGTATTGCCGCAGCCGCATATAGCATTCCAGACGAAATAGGCCGCAAGGCATTGGAATACCTGTCAACAGAAATGCAGGACATTATAACAAAGTTTAATGTAATCACCTCATTATGTGCGCAAAAATAATAGCTACTTCCGACCTTCACGGATACCTTCCCAACATTAAAAAATGCGATATCGTGGAGGTGGTTAATGATCAAGATGATTACACTAAGAATAGGAACTATTGGAAATATCATAAGGCCAAACATAAAAGCAATTACAGCAAAGTGGGTAGTCTCACTAACCAGTTGAAACGAACTGCAGCAGATACACGCTTATCTTTTCGGGGGTATACGACTTTGCCTGGCAAATACGCAGAGTAAATGACACCAAAGGTGGTAGAAACGCTGGTGGAGTTTCCTCACAACAAGCCTGAAGGGGTTTTCCGTTGGACCACTGCAGGCCTGGCGGAGGAAACTCCTGCTTGTCCACGGTAATCACATCCGCAAAAGATAAATGAGGCAGACAGATTAAATTCACGCTGACAAAGTAAGCATCTTCGCGTTGACGTCCACATAAGAAACCGGACTTGCACAAATTAACCCACATCTCAATCGATCTCTCCAATTCAGCGTTTCTTGCAAAACACTGTCACTCAGGCTTCTACTAAAAACGCATATTTTATCACCCTAAAATACCCTCAATAAATTATTTCCTTTTGAGAGCCTTCCGCCAAGCGTAAAGCCGAGTGAGACATCAAACCGGCTGATTGACAATCCGTCTGTGATTCTTCTATCCACATCCTCTTTGTAGACAGTACTGTGTCCTTTATACATATGCCAACCGGCACGGATATTAAGGTTGAATATTTTCATTCGTGAAGATACTTCAGCACCTATAAAAGCCTCATGGCCATATACATGTGAAAACTTCTTGGAAGCCCAGGACATTATAGGATTCCACGTGTAGCTCAACAAAGCATTGACATCAACATTTTTATGCACACCTCCACCGATACGGAAATCATCATTTAAAAAGAAACAGCTGACTGATAATAGATTGTTCGGATAAATTGCATCAACGCCTGAAAGCGATTGAAATAAAGAGACTTTTGCTATGGATGTTGAAAAGCCTGAAAACAGCTTGAAGTTTCCAAAACCGAGACTGCCAATCAAATTGTAATTTGTGAGATCACTGGAAGCAGGTTTCATAAAATAATAATTGCCTGAAAGAATATGGAAGTAAGAATCAGGATAAGTTAGAAAATTCCTATTAACTGACTTGCCGTCATAGCTCATAGGCCCCTTATACGCCACTTCAATACCTCTCATCATCTTGACCTTATATTTTCCGGCAGGCAAATCCAATGATACAGGAGTTGTGCCTACAAGGGAATCTTTCATCCCCTCTCCTGTCAGGAACAACCTCAAGCCTGTTTCGTCACTTGAAATGAAAAGCGGATATACGGGCTTCAAGATGAACTGCATTTCACGTTCACCTGACTCCTCGGAGCCAACAGAAAAACTATACTTTTTCTCCTCATATCCCTCTTTTTTAACAATAATTGTATGTTGCCCATTATAAAAAGGCTGAGTAAGTGGAGCATAACCGACACATTCGGTATTATTGTCAATAAAAACCTTTGCATGATCAAGATTACACCCGATCTTAAATGTAATGAACGATTTCATTGACAAGGATAAGGTGGTAATGTTGTTTTTCCTGATTACTGCGGTATAACTCTCTGAGTCGGAACTGTAACCTTTTTTATTAAAAGTAACGATATACTCTCCTGTCGGCAAATCAATATTATCGCATGGCAATCTGCCAATAAGTTTCCCATCAATCACGATATCCGCATCAACGGAGTTAATGTCACATTCTATTTTTAAAACACCTTTTGACCTCTTCAACAATGCATTGACCTCAGCTACTTCTCCAGCCTCAACATCAACGTGCTCTGAAATATTTTCATACTGACCGGAAGCAATTACAATATCATACGATCCGGCAGGAACAGGAATGGAGCCACCCTCATACAGTTGAAAATACTTAATCCTTGAGTCTGAATACCAGTTTATATAATTATTGTTGATAATAGGTGACAGACTTATCGTATCAGGGCCTATGGACATAACAGGATATTCAGTAAATGTCGTACCCTGATCACTTGACAATGATACTTTGATTCTGCCGAATTTTGGAGTCAACGGTATTGTCATAATTTCATTCATATTGCCCTGTGAAATATGAATGGTAGTATCTTTATCATGATACCCATCTTTTGTAATAGATATCTTATGATCTCCGGTGTTCAATGAAACCGGCTTGTCAATAGCAATAGGATTAATATCATCAACCATAACAATCGGCACATTCGGCTCAACTTTAATCAACACTTTTGCATATTTCTCATTTGTATGCGCCTGTGTAACAACAATGGTTTTTTCCTGATCATCTACCTTTATCTTGACCGACGTGCTTCTTGATTCACCGTCATTATCGGAACAGGCTAAAACGCATGAAGTTTTAGTACTTGATAGAACCACACACCATTTTTCAACCGGCTCCACCGACCATGAATATTTACTCCAAAACGTCAGTTGTCTGGATTCATTCTTTGGATCAATCTCGATATCCCTGATGCCGGACAGAATCTTTTTTATCTCCCCTTTTATTGCGGCCTCGTTTTTAGCCGTATTGATTTCTTTTCTGAGTTTTTCAGTAATTTTTTTCTGTGCTACTGTAATGTCGGGATATGTTTCCGCACTTTCAAGACGCGAATCTGCATCTTTCAACAACTGATAATCACCTGCCTTATTGTATCTATCAAGCAACTCCTGAACCTCGCGTATTCTGGCATCATTCTTATCAATCTGAGCATTTGCCAGTGGTGCAAAACAGAGCACCACCAACACGGTCAATAATAGTTTTTTCATGGTAAGTTATTTTGAATTAAGTATTTTCAGTCTTGATAACATTTCATCATCGTTTTTCAGTCTCAGTGCTTTATTGATTTCATCAACGCAATTGTCCTTCTCAAAATAATCTCCTTCAGAATACCGTTCCCAGGACCAGTCGCTTTGTTTTTTATGAAACATAAAACAACTGTCGATCTTGTCACTAAAAGACTTGAAATAACTGTCAGCTTTTTTATTAAAGGATGACTTGTAAACAGATCCGCTATATTTTGCCTCTATTACTGAAGCATCCTTTGCATAATCAAGAAACATTGACAGAGAGTCTTCCCGGGGCTCTTGCGACATGACCGTCATCAGAGAGTCATACATTTTTCGGTCTTTATTATATGGGGCAAATGAGATGAAGAAATAAAGGATCACACATATTATTGCCGCCAGAGCCGGGGCCACCCATCTGACATTTTTATTCTTTAATAATGTGCTAATATTCTTCTTTTTGCGTTTAGCCTCATCATTGTTTGGATGTGAGTTATCATCATCAGGACTCGAATTATTCAGCCTGTACAATATGCCATCCAAAATATCAACTTTTGCATCACTCCACTCTTCCGGAATATTAACTACCTTGATTAAAGGAGTTGTCGCGTTAGGATAAATCTGATAATCGAAAATCCAGGCAAATTTCTTCTTGTCAGAGTCAGAAATGCGCGTAAGAAGTATAGGCAATATCTTGATTTCTCCTTTTTCGCATTTTTCTTTTATAAGAGGAACTTCTTTTTCCATAATATACTCAGATGATACAAAGTCCTGACTTAAAAGCATTATAGCCATATCAGACTCCTCTATCTCCTTTGCTATTAGAATATTATATTCCTCACCAGGCAGTTTCTTCAAAGTGTGGTCTGTCCATATTTCAATTCCTTTCTGCTTCAACTGTCTTGCAAGCCAGCTGATTAAACCATACTTCCCATCAGATGCCACCCAATCCTGATTTTCATGCGAATAACTGACAAATATTTTCTTCATAATACAGTGATTACTTTTCAATTATCTTCAGTATCTTATCCATATTCGAAATAACATCCATGTCCTTGCCCTTGTCATTTTCCGTTAAATCCTTAAATGGAACGATGCATTTATGACACTTAAAAACAGTGACATCCTTAAAATCAGAGAGTTCTGTATGAGTATCACGATAACCGATAATACTCCGCTCTGCACACCAGCGACGATGCTCAAGTACAAACAGTCTGTCATATCCGCCATATTTCATATATGACCCGTACATTTCCGTCTGATATCTGTTGGAAAAACGAAAATCTTCGCTTGTCAAAAGCCAAAGCCTGTTTGCAAACTCACAGGCAACCATTTTATTCTCCTGATCTGACAGGGCCAGATCGAGAATGGACATATCCTTTGCAAAACCTTTGCACGAAAGATATTTTATATACTCTTGGTAAATCGGCTGTTTTGCTGATTCTGTTGGTGGATATTTCATGTCATAATATGCATTTATCCACTTAGGAGCTACATCATCAAGCAGTTCCATTCTCATTCCCTCTGAGAGTGAACCAAACATTTTGACATTTTTATACCTTTTCTCATTTCTGTCCAAGATATCACCCAGTCCTTCCCCTGATTCCTGCCTGATCAAAATCTGTACATCATTACTCTCTATTTTTCCTTTAACTATCTTATAATAAACAGACTCAGGAAGGCTTAACCCTGTCGTCAAACTGATATCCTGATCCGACAGGCAAATGGCAATTGTCATCAACTCATTTTCATCCCTTGCACCTCTGTCAATAAGTTTTCTGACCTCTGCACTCTCAACAGCTGATGAAATATAATTGATCTCAACATCAGTAATCTGATTCAGATATGGATACTGTGTCTCAAATTGAGGTTTCAACTCATCCATTCTGCTATCAACGATCGTGATTTTCGTGGCATTTGACGGCTTGAGCGGATTATCCTCATTAAAATTTGGATAATGGCAGATTCTCAAAGCTTCGAGCAGAAGAGCCCTGCCCATCAGATTAAACCCTACAATGACAAGATGCACATGTTTGTCATTATCACACATTGGCTCAAAATCCAATTCACTGAACTTCGGCATTTTATTAAAACCCCACAGCAGTCTTGCCCAATTTTCATAAAAACTGAAAGGGCGGAAGTAAATATCAGGGCCATTTTGACCGGATGAAAAATAATCCGGCGGGATATCGATTTTTTGCAGGGTAGAATATGAGGACAGGCTGTCGATCTGGATATTTACTTTCAATATCTCTTTATTTTTCCCGGATGACTTTGCTGCTCCGGCCGAAAAACCACCTCTAAGCATTGCAATTTTTTTCACACAGGCAATATTATCTGAATCTCTGCCATACTCACCTTCATCTCCAAGAATAAAAATTTCTTTTGCTCTCTCTACATTCAGCATTCTCAAATGTTCTAAAGAGTTGATGTTACCTGAATATGGGAAAATATGCCTTCGAACATTTGACGGCAACCTTGAATACAACACTTCCCGCAGTCCGGACACTTCCTGATCTGTAAAAATAATGATGTCGGGCAGATCTTTCGTTCCGGTATTTCTTTCCCACCTTATTATATCTTGTATCAGACACATTGTAAGGCCGTTATAGCCTATAATAATATAATGGTTTTCAATACTCTTGTAATAAACCTGGCCATTTTCTACCCTTTGGACTCTACGTCTTATAATATTTGAAATAGTAGAAATAAGCAGGCCTCCCATAAGGACCATCCCGAACAGTGAAATAATTACAGTGAATATCTGCACCGCAGAGCTGTTTCCAATCTCCTGAGTAAGGCTGCTCGGTACAAGAAAGTGATATATCACACCTTGAAGGTTACCGAGGTTGTCTGTACTACCATACAGTGAGATATTGAAAATCAGAGCTAAAATAATGAAAAACAACAGGGTAATCAGTATCAATATGATAAGAAATCCGGCCTGCGCCCCCAAGCCGCCCATAAGGATTCTATCCAACAATTTGACGGAAAAACGAGACTTTTTCATAATGCTTAACTATTGATTTTTTCTATCTTGAATCCCATTGAAATAACACTTTTCAGAGTAGCTACGGCTGTTTCTCTGTCCATTATTTTTTCAGAATCCTCCAATTGTTCATACGGTACAAGATTCGGGTGCTTTTTTAACCTGTCATTTCGTTCAGGGCCAAATGTCCAGCCTTGTTCAATACGATTCTCAGACCATACTTCGTGGACATTTCTGGCGATTGCTTCTGAAACGGCAATGAGATCATCGCTCAAATTAATATTTGAAAAATCCTTGGGTTTAGGCGTATACATAAAAGGGCAGTATGAAGTTTTCAATTGTAAATATAATTAATTACAACTTAACTTGCTCTTCTTTCATCGAATATAAATGAAAATTCTTATCTTGTGAGAGCAAACTGAATTATAAACTATTATCATAAATTATACTATGAAACGATTAATTCCTTTCTGTTTAACAGGGATTTTAGTATTGTCTTCAGGCTGTTCAAAAGATGATAAATTTAATTTTGACATCAATGACCTGTACGGGACCTGGATTTTTAACAAAACAAACGGTGAGTTTGTTGAAACTGATGATATTTTCGTTTGCCAATTCCTTAGCAATGGCTATGAGTATTACGGAAATAAGGTTGACTCTGAATGGACATTCGATGCGACAACCATGTACCATACCGAGGGGAACTATCTGCTTCTTGAACGTGAGGGACTTTATTTAAAGTGTCTTGTCACAACCCTGACTGACAATGTTTTTATTTACGACAACTGTGCATATATTGTAAATGGTGTAGATAAGCATGACACAAACACATATCAGGCCTATAAATCTTCAGTTGACTATTCTGCATCAATTCTGGGTATGTGGGAAGGTTCTTGTGTCACTTTAGGCCAGGATCAAAGTGTTAAAAGATGGGAATACAAATCGGACGGA
>CAZPLM010000079.1:8865-9495 GCA_964587275.1 uncultured Muribaculaceae bacterium
GGGGAAATATTACGTTTACGGTGAATTGCTTGTAACTACCTGGGTAAATGATCTTCTGACAGGCACACAAGGACCAATGTGTGAACTTTGGATCTGTTCAATCAACGGTAACAATATGCATTGGAGCGGACTTCGCTCATCCGGTCAGACCATCGAATATGAAATGACAAAACAATTATAAAAAAAATATTAATGTTTACTTACTCAACCCTAATTGATTTTACGGGATTCTGATTGACAGCCTTTAAAGATTCTCCAAGAACAGTAAGTACCCCTATAGTCAAAGTCAGGAGAATAGCTCCCATATATACCCACGGTGACTGCGCCATACGATAACTGTAATTCATAAGCCACTGTTCCATAATATAATATGCGACAGGGACAGCAATTATGATAGAGATCAGAAGAGGTATTATGAAATGCCACAGTTGGCGTAAAAGTATCTCTTTGCGAGTACCCCCAAAAATCTTGCGCAACCCTATTTCATTGATCCTTTGGCTCGTAAAATATGTTGACATTGCAAATAAACCAAGAGCGGAGATAATAATTGCGATAATCGTAAACACCAGGATTATAATTGATATACTCCGTTCTTTTGAGAAATCCTCTCTTATTATATCATCTCCATAC
>CAZPLM010000080.1:0-9426 GCA_964587275.1 uncultured Muribaculaceae bacterium
ATACTGACAATGCAAATGCAGACAAGGTATTGTTTAAGAATGATCGGAGTTTTTCCGCATATATTCAGGACAAGATAGAGTTAGGCAGAAGAGTGGCTCTGAATGCAGGGGTAAGAGTGGATATTGCAGATGAAACTGTTGTTTCACCACGTATATCTCTTGAATGGGATATTCTCGGCAATTCCAAATGGACTGTATTGGCCGGCGGAGGTATTTTCAACAATCCACTTGTTGGCGGAAAGGTCTTAAAGACAATCCTGCGGACTGATTTTCAACTCCCTTCAGAATTTAATATTGCCATGTATGGTGGATTTAATAAAAACAGTTCCGTATATGATTCATTTATAGTCAATCCGGCTGAAATGACATTCGGCTCATATTATTTTTCCGAACCACAGTGGAATGCAGGTTTTAATATGAGGAAGGTGCTGATCCGCAATCTTTCCATGACAGTTGGGTACAGATTCTGTTATAGTGAAGGAGGATACACCATTCCACACAGAATAACCGCAGTTCTAAATTATCGCAGGGAGTACTGCAATAATTTTGCTACAGGAATTACTGTGGCTTACAGCGGGGGTGCTCAGGGCAGATATACCTACACTTTTTCAAACTTTGACTATTCTGAATACTCAGAAGATGTCGCCGTTTATATTCCAAGAAATGAATATATGGTGAAATTCACCGACTATTATTATGAAAATGCTGCAGGGGAGCAGGTTCTTTATACAGCAAAACAGCAGTCTGATGATTATTTTGAATTTGAAGACAAAGATAAATACCTGAATACGCATCACAGTAAGTTGGCTACCGTCAACGGTGCTGTTTATCCCTGGGTAAATGGTGTTGACGTCAGAATTTCGCAGGATTTCTGTTATAATGTTGCAGGACGAAAGAATACCGTGCGTTTCTATTTCGATATATTGAATATTGCAAATTTACTGAACAGTGATTGGGGTACGGGATATGTATGCAACCAGACGGCTATTTTTAAGGTGATAGACAATAACAAGGATAATCATATCTATCAGTTCCAGACTGCTTCAGGTGAGAGATTGACGGAGACTTTCTCTAAGAGTATCAGTGATTTATATGAATATTCATTTAGACTTGGAGTAAGGTATCTCTTTTAGGTTTACTATGTAAAAAATGCTACATTTGCATAAGGGTATAATAATTGGCCGGGAGGAGAGAGATGAATAATTTGGGAAAGATTGGTGAGAAGAATGCTTTGGAATACTTATTGCGGTTAGGCTTTGTGTTGAGGGAGAAAAACTGGAGATACGGTCATTTGGAGATAGATCTGATAATGGAAGACAGCAGAGCGTTGCGTTTTGTTGAGGTAAAAAGTTTAAAAAGAAAGAGTCTTTTTTCCCCTTTTGAAGAGGTCGACAGCAGTAAAATGAACAATATGATACGTGCGGCAAGAAATTATGTTTCCCGGCACGGGATTAAGAAAGAAGTCAGATTTGATGTTGTTTCCGTGATTTTTTCTTCCCCTGATCGTCCTCCTCTGATAGAATATTTGAGTGATGCATTCTTCCCTGTTGATTAAAGTTGAACGAATAATCATGATATATAATGAATAAAAACAATTATTGCGTTATTATGGCAGGCGGTGTTGGAAGCCGCTTTTGGCCTGTGAGCAGGAATGCTCGTCCGAAACAGTTTCTTGACATTTTAGGCATTGGCAAGACCTTTCTGCAGATGACATACGAAAGATTTGAGAAGATTATTCCGGCTGATAATATCTTGATTGTCACTTCGGTTCAATACTCAAATCTTGTCAGGGAACAGTTGCCCCAGGTTAAAGACGATAATATTCTTTTTGAACCTTATAAACGCAATACAGGCCCGTGTGTGGCTTATGCAACATACAAACTTTATTCAAAGAATCCTGATGCAGTGGTTGTTGTGGCCCCATCTGATCATCTTATAGTTGGCGAAGACTTTTTTCTGGACACCATTTCAAGTGTGATGGATTATGCAGCGAACAATGATGATCTTTTTACCATAGGTGTCAAGCCCACCGCGCCAAATACAAATTACGGCTATATTCAGGCCAACAAGGCAAAGGATAAGATCATCAATCAACATACTGCATATCCTGTAAAGACTTTTACAGAAAAGCCAGATGCAGATCTGGCAAAAGTTTTCCTCGAAACAGGTGAGTTTTTCTGGAATTCGGGAATGTTTATCTGGAATCTGAAAACTATTAAAAAAGAGCTGGAGTTATGTTTGCCTGAGGTCGCTTCACTGTTTGCCAAAGGAGAGGGGAAATATTATACCCCTGAAGAGAGAGATTTTATCCAGCGTGTATATGAGGACAGTCCGGCTATTTCAATTGACTATGGTTTGATGGAGAAGACCAAGAAAGCCTGGGTTTTCCTTGCTAATTTCGGTTGGTCTGATGTTGGTACCTGGGGATCACTTTATGACCAGTCTCCGGATAAGGATGAAAATGGGAATGTAGTACGTGCTGACAATGTCCTTTTGGAAAAAGTCAACGATACTTTAGTCCAATGCGAGAATAAAGATAAATTGATGGTCGTGAGAGGGTTGGATAATTTTATGGTGATTGATACTCCGGATGTGCTTATGGTGTGTCCGCGCGAGGATGCTGTAGTGAAGGAGATCCTTATGGATATGACAGTCAAGGAAAAGACAAAATACTTATAATGACATTATATGACAGAAAGAGTTTTAAAGATTGATGTTCAATCTGAAGTTGGGGAATTGAATGCGGTGCTTTTGCATACGCCGGGGGCTGAGGTTGAAAATATGACGCCGAAAATGGCACAGCGGGCACTATACAGCGATATATTGAATCTATCTATTGCTCAGCAGGAATATGCCCAGATTGAGGGCGTCCTTTCAAAAGTTGCGAAAGTTTACCAGGTAAAGGATCTTCTCCTGAAGGTATTGGATGATAAAGATAAAAGAGAGTTGCTTATAGGCAAAATATGTGTTTCTGAACAGGCTGTCGATTATTTTGACACGCTGATGGATATGAATTCAGCTCATTTGGCTAAAGTGCTGATCGAGGGATTGCCTGCCAGAATAAATACGCTCACTTCATTCTTAAAAGATGAATACTATGCTCTGTATCCTCTCTATAATTTCTATTTTACAAGAGATTCTTCGGTGACAATCGGCAATAACGCTCTTATTTGCCGTATGGCCAATAGGGTGAGAATGAGAGAGTCCATAATAATGGAGGCTATATACAAGGACAGCAGTATGTTTTCATGTGATATTATTAATGCTCATGATTTCCAGCCTTCCAATCAGGGGATTCATATTGAAGGTGGAGATATTCTTATTGCTCGCGATGATATTCTTATTATCGGCAATGGAATGCGTTCTTCTTCTGAAGGGATTGACCTGCTTATTTCAAGGCTGTGCAAGTCGAACTCAGAGGGGCGTAAGCATATAATAGTGCAACAGCTTCCGGATTCCCCCGAGTCATTTATCCATCTTGATATGGTATTCACCCTGCTTGACAGAGATAAATGTATGATTTTCGAGCCTCTGATTTTAGGGGATAAACATTATCAGACAGTCCACATTACCATTGAAAACGGTGCTGTTTCAAAGATAAAGACCGTTTCAAATATTCCTTCAGTCTTGAGACGGCTTGGGATGGATCTTGAGCCGATTGTATGTGGAGGAGAGGCTGATGAGTGGGATCAGGAGAGGGAGCAATGGCACAGCGGTTCCAATTTCTTTGCATTTGCCCCAGGCAAGGTTTTGTGTTATGCCCGCAATGAGGCTACTTTGGAAGAGATGAACAGGCATGGTTTTGAGATTATTCCGGCTGATGATGTGGTAAAAAACAAGGTTGACCTGAAGAAATATAAAACCTGCTGCGTTACCATCAAAGGTTCCGAATTGCCTCGTGGCGGTGGTGGAGCGCGTTGTATGACAATGCCTCTGAGCAGAAAAAAAGTTTGACAGCAATAACATTTTATGCGTACCTTTGCACCTCGTAATTTTTGAGATATGGACAATAAGAAGATTGATGATATCCTTGACCAGTTAAAGGATCTTAAGGCTCAGACAGCACAGGAACTTGAAGAGACAAGAGTTAGACTTCTCGGCAAAAAGGGAGAAGTGACCAAACTTTTTGAAGAGTTCAGGGATGTGCTTCCGGAACAGAAAAAGGAATTCGGCAAGAAACTGAATGTGCTGAAGCAACAGACTCAGACCAGAATAGAGGAGCTGCGCAACCAGCTTCAGAATGTAGGTAATCAGGAGAGTTGTTCAACAGATCTGACAATGCCCGGGGATATGATTGGACTCGGTTCGAGGCATCCCATTTCCATTACAAGGGAGGAGATACTTTCCATATTTAAAAAATTTGGTTATTCTGTGGCAGAGGGGCCTGAAATTGAAGATGACTGGCATGTTTTCGGAGCTTTAAACTTCCCGCCAGAGCATCCTGCCCGTGATATGCAGGATACCTTTTTCATCGACAACAAGACCTCAGATTCAATTTTACTCAGGACACATACCTCTTCTGTTCAGGTCAGAACTATGGAAAAGATGTCTGTTCCAATCAGGGTAGTCTGCCCAGGCAGAGTTTTTAGAAATGAAGCCATATCTGCAAGAGCGCATTGTATTTTCCATCAGATTGAAGGTCTGTATATTGATAAGAATGTTTCATTTGCTGACCTTAAACAGGCTATTCTCCTCTTTGCTCAGGAAATGTTCGGTGCAGATACCAAGATCAGAATGAGGCCGTCATATTTTCCATTTACAGAACCGAGTGCAGAGGTCGATGTAAGTTGTAATATCTGCAAAGGCAAAGGCTGTAATATCTGCAAGGGTACAGGCTGGCTGGAAATATTAGGTTGCGGAATGGTTGACCCTAATGTCCTTGAGGCATCCGGTATTGACAGCAAGGTCTATACAGGATTTGCTTTTGGGATGGGTATAGAACGTATTGCAATGCTCAAATGGCAGGTAAATGACCTCCGTCATTACTTTGAAAATGACGTTCGCTTCCTGAAGGAATTTGAGACGGTAATATAATCTCTTTTAGAAAATCGAATTTCCAATATCTGTAGTGAAACGTTCGAGGACATCAAGTCCAAGGACGGAGTTGCCGTGTTTATCAAGCCCGGGACTCCATACTGCAATTGAAAGATTGCCGGGAATGTAGGCAACTACTCCTCCTCCTACACCGCTTTTGCTTGGCATACCTGTTCTGAATGCAAAGTCTCCTGATTCATCATAGCATCCGCAGGTGAGCATAAGCGCTCCAAGGCGTTTGGACTGGCTCATCGAGAGAATTCTTTCACCTGTGAATGAGTTTACCCCGTGGTGGGCAAGAAAAAGAAAGGCTTTTGCAAGGTCCTGCGCTGTCATTGCAATACTGCATTGATGACAATAGACATCAATGAGGGTATCGATATCATGTTTTATATTGCCGAAGCTCTTCATAAAATATGCGAGGGCCATATTTCTGTCTGAGTGGGCGCGTTCCGATCTTGCAACTTCTTCATCATAATAAATATCAAGATTGCCGCAAAGAGAACGCACGAAAGAGAGAATAGCTTCTTTCGGACTTGTGTAGTAATCAAGTAATCTGTCTGTTACGACAAGTGCCCCTGCGTTGATAAGCGGGTTGCGTGGGATTCCATGTTCTCTTTCAAGCTGGATGAGAGAATTGAATGGGGTGCCCGATGGTTCTTTTCCGACATATTGCCATAATTCATCCCCCATGTGTTTAGTGGCCATTGCAAGGGTAAATACCTTTGAAATACTCTGGATGGAAAATGGAATATCGATATTGCCGATACCGTAGTTTTTTTCATTAACTGTCTCGACTGCAATGCCGAAGTTATCCGGATTAATGTTTGCCAGGGCAGGTATGTAGTCAGCGACCTTTCCTCTTTCTTGAGAGTTTTTCAGGTCGTTGTAAATATTTTCTATTGTTTTTCCGTAATTCATTTGGCAAAGATAGGCAAAACCTTTTGTATTATTTTTGATATTTATTTACAACCTTTGCGTCTAATACAATGTCATTAATTAAGGCAATTGCATATAATGGTAATGGAAATTAATTCTAAAATTGAGACAATGGGAGTCAGGCCTGCCGATGAGAGATCAATCGCTTTTGAACATTTGGTTAAAGAGCACAGAAGCACGATTTATTCGATTTGTTATATGTATGCTTCTGACAGGTCTGAAGTCGATGATTATTATCAGGAGGTATTGATTAATCTCTGGCTCGGTTTTCCGAAATTCAGGGGGGTCAGCAATGTCAAAACCTGGATTTGGCGTGTAAGTATCAACACATGCATCACCTTTATTCGCAAGAAAAAAAGGAAGATTGATACAGTACCGCTTACGAATGATATTGATAAGATTGATTCTGACAATAAAGAGATGAAACAGGTTCAGATGCTTTACAATCGAATCAGTAAGCTTGACCGTCTTGAAAAAGCAATGATCCTTCTGTGGCTCGAAAATATGAATTATGATGAAATAGCTATGATAATGGGACTTACCGTACCGGCTGTCGCGACAAGGCTGGTCCGCATTAAAGAGAAACTTAAATCAATGTCGGTTAATTAAACAATGTAAAAATGGAAACAAACAATAACATCCACCCCGATTATTCGGAAGAAAATGAAATCCACGATATTAATGAAATGAGGCATCAGTGGGAGCTTCTTCAAAATAAACTTAATGACCAAAAAGAACTTAGCAGAACTCTTTTGAGCAAAAGTGCCAGGAGTCATTCAAGATGGCTGATAACTTACTTGAGGCTGATGACCGCATTTTCATTTATTTTTGGGTTGCCGGCTTGTGCATACCTTAATAAGATAGGTTTGAATGACAATGTATCTGTTTTTCTTGCTGTGGTAATTGCAATTCAGGGAGTTGTGATGCTGATTGAATCATTCTTAATTCCGAATCCATCAGATTTATCCAAAAATGTGATGGAAATTAATGATGCTATTATCAGATTTCGTAAAATATATATTGCAGATATGATTTTTGGCATACTGTGCATACTCACTGCAGCAATTTGGTGTTTTACTCTTGATTTTGAGTGGAGCCCTGTGATAATTGGCGCAATAACAGGTGGAGTTATAGGAATTATTATCGGGATTTCTTTTGATAAAAGAGCACTTCGTCATGCCAAAGAGATGAAAGAGGATATCCAGGTTCTCCAAAATTGGAAAAACTGATGGTGTCGCTTTAAAAAATATAGCATGTAAATACATTCTTTTTAGGGTATTTCGCCACTATTTTGTCTAAATTCGCCACATTTTTCCCAATTTAAAGCCCCAATAGTACTTTTTACAACAAAAATTTTCTCAAAAAATCAATTATTCTTTTCTTTGAAAAATTTTTTGAGAAATGATTAAAGAAAACCTAATCCAACTTTTTGAGACAAGTTTTAAAGAGAATGCCGGGAGAACGGCATTGACAGACTATCCGACAAACGAATCATTTACTTATCTTGAAACAGCCGAAATAATAGAAAAGTTCCACATAATATTTCAACAGGCAGGAATCAAACAGGGCGATAAAATCGCATTAGTAGGGAAAAATACCGCGAGATGGGTGATTTCATACCTTTCTGTGATGACTTATGGAGCTGTTATTGTCCCGATTCTTCAAGGGTTTCACCCGGATGACATAGAAAGTATTTTAAACCATTCCGAGTCTAAAATGCTGTTTATAGACGAACAGCATTTCAAAGAACTTAATGTCGATAATGTTCGGGGCGTATCAGTTATTTTTTCTATAAACGACCTTAAATGTAAATATGAAAGAGAAGGGACTAAAATCACCGACCTGACTAACAGTGGGGTAGATGAAGTTTTCCATTCAAAATATAAAGACGGATATACTGCAAAAGATATAAAATTTGCTGAAGTGTCAAACAATCAGATGGTGTGGCTTAGCTATACATCAGGCACGACTGGCAATCCGAAAGGTGTAATGATTTCAGGCAATAGTTTGACATCAAATATTTTATATGCCTCACGCGTTGCCAAAATGTGGATTCCCGGAGGTAACGTGCTCTCATATCTTCCTCTGGCACACTCATACGGAGGCGTTTTTGATATGCTTTCACCATTGACGATAGGATCGAATATTCATCTGTTCGGCAAACTACCTGCAGCATCCATTATGATCAAGGCTCTTAATGAAGTAAGGCCGTATACATTTCTGTCCGTTCCATTGCTGATTGAAAAAATCTGCAAGGCAAAGGTCTTTCCTCTGGTTGAAAAAAATCCGATGAAGACAATAGTTAAAATCCCGCTGATAAATAGATTGGTATACAATGCTATTAATAAAAAGATCAAAGCTGTATTCGGTGGAAAAGGATTTTGGGAAATGAATATGGGAGGTGCTGCCGTGGATCCAAAGGTTGAAGGGCTTCTGATGAAGATGAAATTCCCATTTACGGTCGGATATGGAATGACAGAGTGTGGACCTCTAATCAGCTATACTACACACAAGTTATATAAGGCCGGTTCATGCGGAGCGATAATTCCGGGTATGGAGGTGCGTGTGGATTCTGATGACCCAGGTAAAATCCCCGGCGAAATTAGTGTAAGGGGTGAAAATGTAATGATGGGGTATTTTAAAAATGAGGAGGCGACAAAAGAGGTGCTTTCTGATGACGGCTGGCTTCGCACCGGAGATCTTGGCATTATTGATCCGGATGGCACAATCTACATAAAAGGACGTTGCAAGACAATGATTTTGCTTTCAAACGGGCAGAATATTTACCCTGAACAGATTGAGTTCAAACTTAACAATCTTGAACTTGTCGCTGAAAGTCTTGTTATTGTCAAGAACGGAAGGCTTGTCGCCCTTGTCTACCCAAATGTTGAGGAGGTGGAGAAACGTGGTCTTACGCACGATCAGCTTCAGCAGGTTATGTCAGATAATCTTCAGAAAATTAATTCTATCGTTTCTTCATACGAAAAGGTGTCCGTAATTGAACTTGTTGATAAGGAGTTTGAAAAAACGCCTAAGCGCAGCATCAAGAGATTCCTGTATACTTCAGAGAGTTAAGTGATTTGTCAGTCGCCGACAAAAAAAGGTTATCCTCTTTTGTGTGGGCTGAGTCCAATAGCCGTCAGTAGTTGCGTTTGAGATTACTCTGTTACGCTGTGCTCAACTCCGGTCTATTTCCAGAGGAGGAAAGAGTTAATCGCCCCATAGAAATGACATACAGTGTTAATCAAAAAGATTAAAAACTTCTAACGATTATTACCTCTTTTATCAAGTTTAATATTCATGGCGACAAAATATGGGGTGTTTTGTTGCCAGCTCATGTTTTTTTCGCTCGCCGGTGACAAAACAAAGGCAATTTGTCGCCAGCCCTGCCGCTGAATCGGCATCCCCAGAGGGGAGCGGGGTCGCTCATGCGAATCTCGTTTCTGATGATCA
>CAZPLM010000081.1:0-9311 GCA_964587275.1 uncultured Muribaculaceae bacterium
AATCATCTGATGCCATTGACAAAATGATTGCCTCAAATCAGGATGTCGGTCCATATTGCTATGATTTGTATTTAAAGGATAATCTATTCGCAAAAAAGATGGGAGTAGATATTTATCTGGAAAAAAATGCAAAGGTCTTTGCCGATCATATCCGTTATATCATCGACAACGACCCTCCATTCCTTATCAACTGCCTAAGAGGAAAAGACCGCACCGGATTATTCTGCCTCCTGACAGGATTACTTGCGGATGCCACACTGGAAGAGATTGAGAGTGACTATGTGTCAAGCTTCGTCAATTTCTACTTTATTGAGAAAAACTCTGCCCGTTACAATGAGGTCAAAAAGAAGGTATTCTACCGAATCCTGTACATAATATACAAACAAAATACCGACATTAACCTCTACGAACTTAACACATTAGACATCGACCCCACCACCTTCTTCTCCGAACTGAAACAATCAGCCCGCAACTATTTCACCCAAACCGCCGGCCTCACCCCCGAAGAACTGGAAAACCTGCTGCAGAAGATCACTCAATAATAAGAAGACAATTCCTCCATTCCAGCATCTGAACGAATAAATAATGTGGCAATTTATTTGAATTATTATTAATAATATGTATTTTTGCCACAGAAAATTAATATTATGGGAAAGTGTATTATCGCTAAGAATTTAAAGACTCTGAGAGAGGCCAACGGCTTCACACAGGAACAGCTTGCTAATTATCTGAGCATTAAACGTTCGGCGTACTCAAATTATGAGCTTGGTGACCGTGAAATTCCGTTGAGAATAATGGAAAGGCTTGCCGACCTGTATGGATGTGATTTATATTCTTTATACGAAGAAAACGAAAGCACCTTAAAAGACACACTTGCCACAGCATTCCGTATAGACAATCTATCTGATAATGACCTGCAACAGATAGCTATCTTCAAAAAAGTGGTTAAGAATTACCTGAAAATGGATAAACTGCTTGCAAGATGAAAAGATTGAATATCAAAGATGCTGAACTGCTGTCACAGAAATTCAGATCCGAAGTTGGTATTAGTTTGTCAGAACCTATTAATACAAAGACATTACTTCGAAAGTTACGTATTCTTACCATGTATCGTCCATTGTCAGAAAATAGCTATGGTATCAGTATTAAGACCGATAATGCCAAATTTATACTGGTAAACAGCAACAATACTCGTGGGCGTCAACACTTCACAATTGCCCATGAATTATATCATCTATTCTTTGACGAAAACCCAACACCTCACCTGTGTATGGGTGCGGCAACTGGCATTGAAAAGGAAGCAAACCTTTTTGCCTCTGCTCTCTTGATGCCTCGAGAAGGTTTACTCCAGGAGATAAGTGAAAAAGAAATGATCAGTCACAAAATCAATTTATCCACCATCTTAAGGTTAGAACAACTATTCGGCGTTTCACGAAAGTCCCTATTAGTAAGGCTTAAAGACATCGGCGTTATTAATGAAAAACTATTAAAGGAGCTTAGTATTATCCAAATAAAAGAGTCTGCACGCTCTTATGGATATGACACATTATTATATGAAAAAGGAAATGAGAATATCGTAATAAGTGATTTTGGAGAGAAGGCCAGGAAGCTATTTGAAGAAAACAAAATATCTGAAGGGCATTATGTGGAACTGTTAAATATGATCAGCAATGCCGGTAGCGAAGATTAAAATATTATTGGATGCTGACGTTATTATTCACTTTGCGAAAGGAGAACTCCTTTCAATACTTCCAAACATCTTTCCCGAATATGAATTTGTAGTATTGGATATTGTTAAACAAGAAGTACATGTCCCTGTACTTAACCATTTGAATAATCAAATAGCTTTTCTAAAGAATATTAAGGAAATCACATTCGGAAACACATCTGAAGAAATAAAAGAATTTTCACGCCTGACTTCTGTTATAGGTCTTGGGCGTGGAGAAAGTGCCTGCATGGCATATTGCCGTTATAATAATGATATTGTAGGTAGTAGCAATCTACGGGATATTACTGACTATTGCGATGAACATAATATAGTATATCTGACAACAGTTGATTTTTTATTTTATGGCATACAAAGAAAGATACTTAGTAAAGATCAAGCTATGGATTTTATCGCTACCGTAAACAACAAAGGGAGCAAAATACCGGAAACTGATTTCGATGTCTACGGTTGTACCAAACTATAATCCCTCCAATCCCTCTTCCTGTCTTTGTAAAGCAACTCCAGGTAGTTTTCTTCGATGGGACTAACTGTAAGACCACCTTTGCGACAAACGATATATCCGAAGGAATATAGCATTTCATTGTATTCCAAATACTTCTCTTCGTTTGCATTTCTTATCAATTCACCCAGAGCGAATAAGGAAATGGATGGGTCAACCTGACAACTGATCTCCTCTCCCTGGTGGAGCATAAAGTTGAAGTCATTGATGGATCGGGTTGTCTGGTAATCATATGTAAAATAATTGATATCGTACTTTATTGTAGCAGTTTTTAAATGGAGGTAAATGTACATTGAACGTGTGGCCGGATCAACAGAGAGCTTGTGGTCCATTCCCTCCACAAGCCGACTTACATCAGCCATAAAAAGGAATCTGATTAATGAAGGATAATCCAGTGAACCACTGCCTTTACAATTTTGTTTAATCTGGATCCGTATTTGAGTGTCATAATCCAGAGTATCCAGAAAATCTGCAATTTTATTGCATTGCTCTTCCAGGTCATAAAAAACTTCTTCCTTTATCAGTTTTGACTTATGGACTAATTCTTTGTTGAAGCTATTTTTCCTTGTTTCCTCATCCGGATACCTGACTCTTGAGAAATGAATGATCATCAGAATCCCGGCTACTATAAGAACCCACCAAATATCAGCAAAATCTCTCCAATTATAAAACACACAAATAACTATTACTACTGCGGCAATGGAATAAATACTGACCGGCCCCGGTTTACTCTTTTTCATAATCGTTTCTTTATATCTCTTACAAAATTAATCACCTATTTTGACAATTTTTGTCAATTATCACATAATTATGCTCTTGACAAGAATTGTCACTTACAAATATTAACTTTGATAATTAATCATACTTGGTTAAATGGCCATAGACTACAACTACATCTCCTGGAACCCGTGGCACGGCTGTACGAAAGTCAGTCCGGGCTGCAAGTATTGTTATGTCTATCGGCAGGATGAAATGTATGGTGTGGAAAAGTGCAGCAGCGAAGTGAGGAAAAATGCTGATTTTAATCTGCCGGTCAGACTTAAGCGGGACAAAAGTTATAAAATTGAGCCGGGTAGTTTTGTTTTTACCTGTTTCACATCAGACTTCCTTGTTGCAGAGGCAGATCAATGGAGGGAGGAGGCCTGGGCCATGATTAGAGAGCGGAGTGATTTGTATTTCTATTTTTTTACAAAACGAATAGACAGACTGAAAGAATGCCTGCCGCCGGATTGGGGGACAGGGTATGAAAATGTGATTATCGGATGCACCGTTGAAAATCAGCAAATGGCCGACTACCGGTTGCCCATATTCAAACAGTTGCCCATCAAGCACAAATCCATCATTGTTGCACCAATGCTCGAGCAAATAAACCTCAGTGAATTTCTCGACAGCTCAATCGAAGAAGTCGCAGCAAGCGGAGAATCAGGAGTTGATGCACGCATTTGCGATTACAGTTGGATTCTGGACTTGAGACGGCAATGCATTGATTACGATATTCCATTTTGTTTCCACCAAACAGGAGCCAAACTGCTGAAAGACGGCAAACTATACCGCATCCGCCGCAAATTTCAAATTTCTCAGGCCCGGAAGGCAAATATCAACTACCGCATCAGCAGAGATTAAAATTATTATGGATTATTATATTGTCGGTTGTGTCGGGTAATTACGAAATAACTAATAATGTTGAAAAATCAAAAACATTGCGAAAAAATGTTTACCCAAGAATCACCCCACTATACTTGAAGATTTAATGAAGATTATTATCCCCACTTGTTCCTCAGGTAGTACATCTGGTGAAATGCGATTGATGCGGACCTCGAAGATATCAGTGTAACCCATCTCGAGGAATTTGCTCAATTGGTGGTTTTCGGCGCGTGGAATGTAACCTATCTTGTATTTTTCATAATAGATTGCAATAGCGTATGGATCGAATTCGTTGTCCGGCTCATATTGAAGTCTCAACTCTGTCCCTATTTTCAAGTCGTTAAATGCAAGTACGCCATCCCAATAGGTAAAACCGGCAATACTGCAATCCAATAAATGGCGATGTTCAATTTGTTTTGTTTTCATATATTCATTTTTTTGTATGATGTCCACTATCAGCCTCCACAATTATATGTTATTATTCAATTACAAAACTATGTGAACATTTTGACAATTTGTGTCAACAATAAAATTTGTAGAAAAAGTTGTATTGTTTTATAATCTCATTATCAATCCTCCATCTTTGCGCGTTTTTCATAAAGTGCTATATAATAGCGTTTTACTGATTATTTAGTCGTCAAATTGCGCACTAAAAAATCGACAAAACGCTGGTTAGACGATATTTGCATAAAACGCTGAAAATCTGATGTGAAAAGGATTCGAATTTGAATATCTTATCTGGATGACATAGGAAAAGCAATGGTTATCGCTGTGTTGATTACCCTCCCTAACATTTTCCGGACACAGGATAGTTGATTCAGTTAATTGCGGATCATATTTGATTTGGCACGATCAAAGTTCCGGTTATTAACAACAATGATGTTTTCAATATCATGCCCCAATTTTGCATTTGTCATCAAATGTGCCTTGGCTATCATGGCAATCTTCTTTACCTGTGTGATAGTGTTACGATTATGCTCTTACAAAGTTCAAAGACAATTACTGATAAAACTGAGATTGTAACAAGTGCTGTTGTGAATCCAATAATTGCAAATGTGGTTGTCATCTTTATATTTGTTAATTTGTCATATTTAATGCCACCTCTGTGCCATCGCACATAAACAATTGATTATACGTTATTTATAAATAAGACACTTGTGAAATAATGTTAAAATTCTTTACACTGTCGTAAAAAAACAATACAAACAACTGTTTCTTCGATTCGGTGTGCGAATCAGGCACTTTTACACACGGACACTGATTGTTTCATCATCAGTTCAGGAAGATCACTCATTTTTCTCTCACTTTCCAAATGAAATGTGCACCAAATGGCCTGTGACAGCGATTCTTGCACATTTGCTTTTCGACGAGGGGCGTAGAGTGACCTCAGAGGACGGCTGCCAAAATGAAATGTGCACCAAATGGCACACGGCAGCGATTTGCGCACATTTGGTTTAAAGATAATCGTAGGGATGGGACCTCCTGGCTGTTGGAGTTATCTCCTGCCAGACCTACATGGGCTTGATTGAGACCCATTGCGGTCTGCCAAGGATAACTCCACCCACACTGGGGAATATATGTCCGTGCGAGCAAAAAGTCGCTCGTGATATCTAACTCGCTGGTAATAACTTAACTTATTTATAGAATTCACTGGGTGCTATTGTGAGGGGGAGTCATTCGACGAAGGTGGTGAGTATGAAAGACTTACATATCACGCAATTATGAGGGTGTACCTGGCCGCTCCAATTTTGAGGGATTAGGGTGCATTGAGAATCTCGATGAAATGTTTCGGCAGGTTGACAGTGAATCCGCCTTTGAGGCCACTCAGCGTGTCAACATGAAGTGGTAGGTATAGAGGATGGCGTGTCCAGTGCTGCTCTGAGGACATTCCTGTTTTTGCTACCTCGGCAAGTTGACAGCAGATCTGCCTCAGGGGTCACTCTGCGTGTCAACATGAAGTGGTATAAATCGGGAATCCGTGCTCAGATGTGTGCTTCCCAAATGAAATGTGCACCAAATGGCACACGGCAGCGATTTGCGCACATTTTAATTTTGAGGAGGTGCGTAGAGTGATCTCAGACGGTGGCTTCCCAAATGAAATGTGCACTAGACGACACACGTCAGCGATTTGCGCACATTTGGTTGCGCACATTTTGTTTTCGAGGAGTGCCGCAGAGGAGTAGGGCCATAGAGTGAGCGATACCGCAGGGTGAAATCGACAGGGGTAGCGCATTGTGACGATAGCGCAGAGTACCCGATACCGTAGAGCGCCCTCAACTCACCTCCTTACGATTGTTTCTTATAGGTGATGGCGGCAAAAAGATTTGTGACAATGACATACCCTGCCAAAAACACATAGTTAGGCCATATCTCACTTATAGTTGCCCCTTTAAGATAAACGGCACGCATAATTTCAATGATGAAGCGCGGAGGCATAAGATACGTAAGCCATTGAAAGCCGACAGGCATCGATTCAATCGGAGTTATCAATCCGCTTAACAGCACGAATATCAGTACAATAAAAAATGTTACGAACATCGCCTGCTGCATTGTCGAAGAGATGTTTGAAATAAACAGGCCAACGCCTGACATTGCCAAAGCAAACAAGGCAATGCCCAAAAGTATTGCCCAAAACGAACCGGCCATTTCAATGCCGTACACGAAGCGGGCGATAATAAGAGCAATGGCGAAGGATACCATTCCGACAATCCAGTATGGAATAAGTTTGGAGAAGATAAACGTGAGTTTTCCGACAGGTGTGACATTAATCTGTTCGATAGTTCCAATCTCTTTTTCACTGACGATGTTCAATGCGGGAAAGAAGCCGCAAAGCATCAAAAGAATCATTATCATCAAAGCCGGGATCATAAAATATCGGTAATTCATCGTGGGGTTATACCTGCTCTGTGCCGTTATCAAATCCGCCCCTAACCCCATGGCACCACTAACACCAGAAGCAACGCCGGAAACCATCACGGCAGAACCGCCTATTGACCCAGCAGCCCTAGCAGTACCAACACCACCAGCCCCAAACCCAGCAGTACCAACGCCACCGACGCCACCAACACCACCAGCCCCAGCCCCATCAGTACCAACGCCACCGACACCAACAGCACCGACACCCACGACACCAGAACCACCAACAGACCCATCAACAGCACCCCCGACGGCACCACCTTTCTCTCCAAGAACCTCCCTAACTGCAAGCATTGCCACCTGGGAGACATATTGCACTCCGGCGCTGCCCTTGACAGAATTCACCCCGTTTGCATCAACCTTGATTTTCTTATAATTCCCTGAACCGGAGATAACAGACTTTTCAAAGCCTTCAGGAATATCAACGATCACATCCACATCCCCCCTATCAAGCGCATCGAGTGCATCATAATAATTAGCCGTCAGCCCTTTGAACTCCAGCTGCTTGGTATAGTCAATCTTCTGAATCATTCTCTTCGAAACAGAGGAACAGTCGCTGTCAATCACTATAACTCCTATATGATTGGCATCAAGTGTAGTAGCCCACGGCAAAACGAGCATCACCATAAGCGGGAACATAAATGACAGCTTAGGCATAAAACTGTTTCTAAAAAACTGTCTGAACTCTTTTTTTAATAACACCACTAATGTTCTCATACTCATCACCTCCTCTCAAGTTTATCATTAAACATCAGCAGTGCAGCTCCGATAAATGCCGCTGCCATCGCAAATAATATCCCGAACTCTTTTAAAACCGCAAAGAACGGTAATCCCTCTATCATCAACTTTCGAATAGCGATAATATACCAACGAGCCGGAATGAACAACGAAACAAATTGGAGAATACCCGGCATATTTTCAACCGGAAACAACATTCCTGAAAGCATTATCACAGGCAACATCAGTAACATACCGGAAATAATCATAGCAATCGCCTGCTTGCGCGTCATCGTAGAAATGGCAAGTCCCAAAGCAAGGGAAAGCGCGATATAAATCAAAGACATACAGATCACTCCGCTAAGAGAAGCAATTGGAATGCCTAACGCAAATCGAGCCAACAATAAAATATTCAACAGATTGATGCAAGAAATGCAAAAATATGGAATCATCTTTGACAAGATATACCTCAACGGATGAATAGGAGAAACCAGCAACACTTCCATAGTCCCCATTTCTTTCTCCCGCACTATCGAAATGGCCGTCATCATTGCACATATCAGTATGAAAACAAGTCCCATAATCCCCGGAACAAAATTGTATGCACTTTTCATCTGAGGATTATAAAGTAACTGTGTTTCAATCATATCAGCCCCGGACTTCATATCCTTCTGAAGCACACTCCGCACATAACCAATCCCGGCAGTGGCAATATTCGGATTTGAAGCATCAAAAATAACCTGAACAGCTGCCCCTGATTTGCTCCCAACAGCACCTCCGGAACCATAAGCGCCACCTCCTACCTTTCTGTCATAATCATCTGCAAATACTACCACCGCATCGGATGTCCCGTTTCTCAATACTTTATCTATTTCATTCTGAAGGATATACCCCTTAAATGTAAAAAAATTGCTCGCCGAAAGATTATCCACTCCCTGCCGGACAGCATCTGTCCTGAAAGGAGCTACAACGGAAAAATTGATATTGTTGATCTCGACCGATATTGCAAATCCAAAAAGAACAATCTGTACAACAGGCATAATAATAACCACCAACATTGTACGTTTATCTCTCAAAATGTGCAATGTTTCCTTTTTTACAAATGACCGGAAGTTACTCATACTCTATCAATCAGCTCTTTTTGAATCTCTTGCGAGAATACGGAATACATCATCCATTGAATCAACTCTGAACCTCGTTTTCAAATTATCAGGCGTATCCAGTGCTCTTATCTGTCCGTCAACCATTATTGAAACACGGGAACAATACTCAGCCTCATCCATATAATGTGTTGTGACAAAAATAGTTGTCCCCAATGAGGCCGCCTCGTAAATCAATTCCCAAAACTGCCTGCGTGTAATCGGATCAACTCCTCCTGTCGGTTCATCAAGAAAAATAATCTGGGGTCTGTGCAGTGTGGCAATCGAAAATGCCAATTTCTGTTTCCACCCGAGCGGCAAACTGCCCACCAGCTGCCTTGCTTCAGAACTGAAATTCAGCTTATCAAGAAGCACGGCGGCACGGACGGCAACATCTTTTTTGGGGACTCCGTAAATACCTCCGAACAATTCAATGTTTTCTGCAACAGTCAAGTCGTCATATAGTGAAAATTTCTGACTCATATACCCTATATGCCTCTTGATCTTCTCACCTTCTTTCATAATATCATATCCGGCAACCGTCCCTTTCCCTGATGTAGGGTAACTCAGCCCGCACAACATTCTGATGGCAGTAGTCTTTCCTGCCCCATTTGCTCCAAGGAAGCCGAAAATCTCTCCTTTTGTCACATCAAATGAAATACTGTCC
>CAZPLM010000082.1:0-2582 GCA_964587275.1 uncultured Muribaculaceae bacterium
GCCTCGGGTATATATTCAATACCAACCACCTTTTCGGCATTTGAAGAGAGAAACAGGGCAATGGTACCGGTGCCAGTGTAAAGGTCATATATAACAGGTTTCCTGCCACCTTTGATCTGGTCGTCATCGAATGCAAAATTCTTAACAAGAGAATAGAGTCGATGCGCCTGCTCTGAATTAGTCTGATAGAATGATTTTGGACCGATTTTGAATCGAAGATTATCCATTTTTTCATATATACATTCTCTACCTGAGTACAGGACACATTCAAGATCATTTATTGTATCGTTCTTCTTGCTGTTCAGGATGTATAACAAAGATGTTATTGCAGGAAACCGCACCTTTATTGCCTCCATAAGAGAGTTTCTCCTCTCTAAAATTTCTTCAGCGCGACAGTTGTCAATAAGTCCCTCCTTTAAAAGCATTTTTTCATCTGCATCAGGTCCGAAAACAACAGTCAGCATCACTTCATCAGTAGTAGATGTACGGATAATAATAGTCCTGAGGAATCCTGTCTGATCTCTAAGATTAAAGAAATCCAGATTGTTATTGACTGCATACTCCTTAATAAAGAGTCTTATTGAATTTGACGGATCTTTCTGTAATTTACAATCTTTTATATCCAGTACTTTATCAAAAAATCCTGCGATATGAAAGCCCAGGCCACACCAGTCATTCTCTTTAATACTCTCAGGGTCTTCTCCTTTCAATACCCAACGCCTGTTGCTGAAGGTATATTCAAGTTTATTTCGGTAATATTCTGTTTTTTCTGACCCGATTATCGGTGAGATAACGGGTAAATTCAAATGACCGATTCTTGTAAGCTGATCTACAACCTGTTGTTGTTTGAAATCAATCTGCATCTGGTATGGAAGAATCTGCCATTTGCAGCCACCACATTCGCCAAAATGCTCACATAAAGGCTTTTGTCGAAATGGGGAAGGAGTAACTATTCTTACGGCATATCCTTCCATATAGCCCTTTCTTGACTTTGTAAGTTGTACGTCTATAACATCTCCTGGAACTACCTGTGATACGAAAAGTACCTTTCCGTCAATATGTGCCAAAGATTTTCCTTCGGCGGCAACTGCTTCAATTTTAATATTTTGCAGTATCGGTCTTTCTTTAATTTTTCTGCTCATAGTATGTGCAAATTTAGTAATAAAAGCATTGTAAGGGCTATTTTAAAAAAAATATATAAGCTGCTCAAAATTATGATCAGGAGCAAGTTTCATAAAAACATCAAATTTTTTTTAAGAAAATTAAGGGTAAAGCACAATTGATGTGTATTATATATGAATGAGATTTTAAAGAGTTTTGTGAGTTAATAATTAGTTTTGTATGTTGGTAAAAAAGCTGTCCGTTTCGGGCAGCTTTTTTCGGTTTATAAACGTTTCTAAACGATTACAATTGTTTTAAATCATAAATAAACGTATTTAATCGTATAGAAATACTATATATCCGCTATAATCGTTTGCATTCATTTATCTATTTCATAAGTCATTTCTAAATAACCATAAAAATCATTAATTTTGAACCACACGAAAATTAATATGATTTTTATATAATTTATATTATGTTAAATAGGTGAAATAAGACCTCTCCTTAAATTAAATAATAGACCTCACCTTAAAAAAATAGATGAAAGACAAAACTAAAATAGATAAAGAAATTCCCGATCTGAATCAGGAAGAGTCGGAAATCCTGAATATACCAATGCCCGAACGTATGCGTCCAAAAGATCTGGATGAATTTGTCGGTCAGGAACATCTTGTTGGTAAAGGTGCAATTCTCCGTCAGATGATAGAAACAGGAAAACTCTCATCATTTATTCTTTGGGGACCTCCCGGAGTCGGTAAAACAACTCTTGCAAGAATCATCGCAAATAAGTTGAATCGTGAGTTCTTTACTCTTTCAGCTATTTCATCAGGTGTTAAAGATGTAAGAGATGTAATTGACAGCGCCAGGAAAAATAAAATGTTTGCTGTAAATGGCGCTCCCATACTATTTATTGATGAAATTCACAGATTTAACAAGGCCCAACAGGATGCACTTTTGGGAGCTGTTGAAGATGGAACTGTTATTCTTATAGGTGCCACAACCGAAAACCCTTCCTTTGAAGTAATTACCCCTCTCCTCTCCCGCTGTCAGGTTTATATCCTTAAATCATTGGGAATTAAAGATTTAAGTAAATTATTAAACCATGCAATAACCTCAGATATTGTATTAAAAAGATATAATATTGAAGTAAAAGAGACTGAAGCGTTGTTTCGTTTCTCCGGAGGCGATGCACGCAAATTATTGAATATCATAGAACTTGTAACTTCTTCACAGTTATCGGAAAAGAAGATTGTTATTGACAACAAAATCGTCACTTCATGCCTCCAGGAAGACACTGTTAATTATGATAAAAAGGGTGAATATCATTATGATATTATCTCCGCATTCATAAAAAGCGTGCGTGGAAGTGATCCTAACGCAGCAATATACTGGATGGCACGAATGCTCACAGGCGGTGAGGATCCGTTATTTATTGCCAGAAGGATGATTATTTTTGCAAGCGAAGACATAGGACTAGCGGG
>CAZPLM010000082.1:2592-9292 GCA_964587275.1 uncultured Muribaculaceae bacterium
ATATAGGGCTTGCCAATCCTAATGCTCTGCTGCTTGCACAGAGTTGTTTTGATGCCGTCCATAAAATCGGAATGCCTGAGGCCAGGATAATTCTTGCCGAAGCTTGCATATATCTCGCAACTTCTCCAAAAAGCAATTCTGCGTATATGGCAATTGACACTGCTCATGAGTACATTCAAAAGCATGGTGATGACGCACCTGTTCCTCTACCATTACGCAATGCACCGACTTCTCTTATGAAAGAACTTGGTTACGGCAATGAGTATAAATATGCCCATTCGTATGAAGGAAATTTTATTGATGAAGAATTTCTTCCTGATAAAGTAAAAGGGACAAAATTCTATGACCCCGGAGATAATCTGCGCGAAGAAGAGATAAGAAAACGCCTCCGCAGCCACTGGAAAAAGTACGGATATTAACCCGCCCCACACATTATAACTTATGGTTATATATATCAGTGTAATTAATTAAGTCCAGTACATTCAGATAAAATTATTAAAAAAGATGAATAACCTTATGTAATAATTTCTACATTTGTGCAATTATTATATTCAAACGAAAATGTTGTTAAATACAGAATTTGCCAAACGCTATGAAAAAATGCCGGTTCAGATTTCCACGAATTCGGCAAAAGCCTCAAAGGAGGTTGCTGATTACATTATTGATGCAATCAAAAAGGCTACACCTTCCAAGAAATGCGTTCTTTGTCTTGATGCTTCATCCGCAGCTGTTCCAATATATGAAGCACTCGTAAAAGCCAATAAAAAAGGCACTATTAGTTTTAAAAATGTAATCGTTTATTCAAAGAGCGAGTATTATCCTCTTGACAGGAAAGAACTCCAAAGCCATTACAGATTTCTTAAGGAATATATATTCGATTATGTTGATATCCCTGAAGAAAATATCAAATGCATTGACAGCAAAGAGAGGAAAAACATTAAATCATATTGCGAGCAATATGAGAAGAGCATTAAAGCAGATGGCGGCTTTGATATCGTACTTACCGGTATTTCCGGTTTTAATCAGGCAGGAAGCCAGCCAAATTCAATTACACGTCTTGTTACACTCAACTATTCTGTCAGACTTTCAGCAGCAAGCGATTTCTTCGGAGTTGAATATGTTCCGCTTCACGCATTGACTATCGGCATCGCCACAATGCTTGAGGCAAAAAAAATATTCATTATCGCATGGGGAGAAAATGCTGCAGGTGGCATAAAAAAGATTGTTGAAGGTGATGCCACGGATCAGACCCCGGCATCGTTCTTCCAAAAACACAACAATACAGAAATATACATTGATGAAGCAGCCTCTTCAGAATTAACAAGGATCAAAACTCCATGGCTTGTCGGTGAATGTAACTGGACAGACTATCTAAAGCGCAAGGCTGTTTTCTGGCTCTGCCAGAAGCTGAACAAGCCAATATTAAAATTAACCGACAGAGATTATAATGATAATCAGCTCGGAGGTCTTATAGCTGTTTCCGGAAATGCCAGTGCATTAAACATTAAAGTATTCAATGATTTGCAACATACCATAACCGGTTGGCCGGGAGGAAAGCCAAATGCGGATGATTCGACAAGACCTGAAAGAGCCAAACCATTTCCAAAACGTGTTATAGTCTTCTCCCCTCACCCTGATGATGATGTCATATCAATGGGTGGTACTGTTGCAAGACTTTCTGAACACGGTCATGAGGTGCATATTGCTTATGAAACATCAGGAAACATCGCTGTATTTGACCATGATGTAATTAAATACCTCGATACATTTGAGGATGCCTGCTCAATCTACCCCGAACTTGCAGATAAGAAAAAGGAACTTTACAAAATTTATAGTGATACAGTCAAAGATCTTGCTTCCAAACATCCGGGAGAGCCGGATCCTGAGAGTGTGAGAGAGTTAAAATCGGCTATCCGCCGTGGTGAAGCTTCACTTGCCTGTCGTTATCTCGGAATTCCTGAAGGCAGGATTCATTTCCTTAATCTGCCATTTTATGAAACAGGCGGTGTGAAGAAAAATCCGCTTGGAAAAGATGATATAGAGATAGTTAAAAAGTTGATAATGGATGTCAAGCCTCATCAGATATTTGCAGCAGGCGATCTTACAGATCCGCACGGGACCCATAGAGTCTGCACGGAAGCAGTCGCTACGGCACTTGAAGAGCTTCATGATGAACCATGGATGAAAGATTGCAGAGTATGGTTTTATAGAGGAGCATGGCAGGAATGGGATGTTGCAGAAGAAGAAATGGCAGTTCCATTGAGTCCTGAGGAAGTTACTATCAAAAGAGAGGCAATATTCAGACACCAGTCTCAGAAAGACCGTCCCCTCTTCCCTGGCAGTGATACACGCGAATTCTGGCTTAGAGCCGAGGAAAGAAACCATAATACAGCTGTTCTGTTTGATAAATTAGGAATGGCAGAATATCAGGCAATAGAATTATTTGTCAGATACAAATTCGACAGAAAGTTCTAATTTTGCAAAATGAAATGCTCAAGGGCATTAAGATATTTGACTACAAGTGATAAAAAACGAATAGCCAAATACAAAACCCAAATTATTATACTCTTTTTGAAAGGATGGCAACTCACAGCCATCCTTTCCTTTTAGTATAATCCGGATTTAACTATTTGTATAAAAACCGTTTGATGCTTTTTTTAGGAGTTTTCTCGAACTCTTCCTTTCTTAACTCAATCTTTGCAATACGGCTGTATAAAGGAAGTGCGAGATTAAGACGTACACGGTTCTCTTCCATTAATTTTGCCAAATCATTTGCGTCAAGTGATTCCTGTGATACTCTGTCCATGTCAGGAAAAACAAGCGCAACGATCTTTCTGTCTCTTTTAACAACAACGGATTCGACAATATATGGCTGATTATTCAACTTATCCTCGATCTCCTCAGGGTAAATATTTTGTCCATTTGCTCCGAGTATCAGATTCTTGATTCGACCCTTAATAAAGATATTCCCTTTTTCATCGATCAGCCCCAGGTCACCTGTCTTCATCCATCCGTCTTCTGTAAACATAGACTTAGTCGCCTCAGGATTTTTATAATAGCCCATCATAACATTATCGCCTTTTGCAAGTATTTCGCCTACAATGTGCTCCTGATCTTCAGAATCAATCTTCACCTCCATTCTGTGAACACATACACCGCATGATCCCTTTTTAAACTTTCTCCAGTTCTGATAGCCGATCAGCGGACCGCATTCTGTCATTCCATATCCGACCGTATAAGGCATTTTAATGGCTTTCAACCACTCTTCAACCTCAGGATTGATTGCTGCTCCCCCTATGATTAGGGAACGAATTTTTCCACCAAATGCATCAATCAGTTTTGCTCTGATACGCTTTTTTATCACCCTCTCAAATACAGGTACTTTCAACAATGTTTTTACAGGTTGTTTATTGACCACCGGGAATACTGCGCTTTTAAATATTTTCTCTATTACAAGTGGCACTGTAATAACCATATACGGCTTTACCTTAAAGAATGAATTGAATAGAATCTTTGGTGATGGAAGCCTGCTTAGAAAATAGACGTGACTGCCTCCGGCAAGTTGATATAAAAATTCAAATGCCAATCCAAACATGTGAGCCAGTGGAAGCATTGAAACAATGGTATCACCGGGATGATTAGGTATCCCCCACTGTCCAAACTGAATATTTGAACTGATATTTCTATATGTCAGCATAACTCCTTTTGGATCACTTGTAGTGCCTGAAGTGTAGTTAATTATCGAGAGTTTATCCATATTGTCTACAGGGTATGAAACGCACGAAGAATTAAAACTCTTGTATCTTTCTGCGAATAATGTGTCAATATTATTCACTGCATCATCAAATGCTTTATTATTGTCAGCATTATATAATACCGAATAGTCTTTCATTGAAAAAACATACTTGAGATTAGGCATGGAACTGATATTCAGTTTTGTCCACATATCCGGATCAATGAATGCCATTTTACATTCTGAATGATCAATCAGATGAGTGACACTGTCCGTACTGAAGTCGTGCAGAAGAGGCACACCGACAGCCTCATAAGAAGTAATTGCCAAAAATGCCATTGCCCAGTTCGATGAATTTTTAGAGCAGAGGGCGACCTTATCTCCCTTATCAAGCAACACCTTGTCAAAAATAATATGAAATTTCTCTACCTGAATGGCTATGTCTCCGTATGTATAATCCTTGCCATCAATATCGCTAAGTATCGGCATATCCCAATACTTTTTAATATTATTTTCAATGAATGTCAGGTAATGTACCCTTCTTTTAATTTCAGAATCTACTACACTTGTATCCATAATTTGTTAAATTAAGGTGTTGATAAAGGAATAATCTTGTCTATATTTGTCTAATACAAATACTAAATTAGCCAAAGAGAATTAATCAGAGGCTCGTATATGGGATAAAACCCAATATTTAGGGACATAAATCATTATTTGTGGCGAAATATTTAATATTTGTGGCGAATTTACAGGAAAACAGTATTTAAAATGACAAAAAAACGACCAAAGGCTGCTCTGATTTATGATTTTGACGGGACACTCTCGCCTGGCAATATGCAAGAGTTCGGTTTTATCCAGGCAATTGGCAAGACTCCGGCTGAATTTTGGAAAATGAGCGAAGAAATTTCAGAAGGTCAGGACATGAGCCATATTCTTTGTTATATGAAGCTGATGATTGACCAGGCTAAAAATGCTGACATCTCCCTGACAAGGGACTCTTTTGTGAATTTCGGCAGAAAAATCAAACTGTTCAATGGTGTAAAAGAATGGTTTTCTCTGATTAACCAATATGGTGACGAACAGGGAGTTCAGGTTGAGCATTATATCAACTCCTCCGGATTGACGGAAATGATAGAAGGGACATCGATAGCTAATGAGTTCAAGAAGATATTTGCATGTTCTTTTTTCTATGACAGCAAAGGAGTTGCTTCATGGCCTGCTGTTGCAGTTGATTATACCGCAAAAACACAATTTCTTTTCAAGATAACAAAAGGTATCATGGATATAAGCGACAATCGCCTTGTAAACGAGAGCAGAAAAGATGAAGATAAGCCGATTCCTTTTACAAATATGATCTATTTCGGGGATGGAGAGACAGATGTGCCGTGTATGAAAATTGTCAAAATGTTCGGTGGCAACTCAATCGCAGTCTACCAGAGACATAATAAGGAGAAAATAATGACGGCAAGAAAACTCCTCAAGGAAGATCGTGTTAATTTTATCTGTAATGCTGATTATTCTGAAGGCGCGGAAATCTATGAAGTCGTATGCTCAATTATCGATAAAATCAAAGCAGAATACGAATACACCAAACTTCAACGAAGAATAAAAAACAACAAAGAGGCTATCTGATAATGAAAAAGAATAGAATTGCAGCTATAATCCTGACTTTGGCTTACCTTTTCTTGATTTTCTACCTGTGTACAGCTAACCTGTCATCTGTCAATACTGGATTTTTGCCTCGGGAAATAATGGGGATTCCTATTGACAAATGCATTCATTTTATAATGTTCTTTCCTCTTCCATTTTTAAGTTATGCTGCCATACGAGGAAAAAATCATAAAAAATCGCTTCTTATCGCTTTCCTCTGCTGTATAGCAATAGCCTGCGCCGCTGAGTTTTCTCAGGGACTGACAGACTATAGAACTGTAGATAAATGGGACCTGGCAGCAAATTTTGTATCAATCACATCAGGTACATTGATCATCCTTGTTGCGGTACTGCTTCACCGCACATTCAAGTCTAAAGATTGAAATGTGTTGAGACAGGGAACAGTCCGTAAAGACCACCTGTATGGATAAACAGAATATTTTTTGCAGAGCGAAGATTACCTCCCTCCTGGAGTTCATTCCATATCCCATAAGTAGCCTTACCGGTATAAACAGGATCAAATACGACACCTTCGAGACGTGCTATTCTTGTGATATGTTCCAACTCTTCGGGACGACTCTTTGCATAACCAATTCCCACATACTTGTCATCAATCTCAAAATCCGATTTTTTAAGTGTATGGGCAAGTTCTTTTGCGGTACTTTCAGATATTTCACCCTGTTCTACAAGATAAGGCAGAGATTCAATGCCAATCTTCAAGCAAATACTCTGGAAATAATCCACATCATCGCATACAGCCATTCCAATAATCCTTCTACCATATCCTTTTATAATATTTGCTATATTAAGCCCTGAACAGGTACCACCCGATCCGGTTGCAACAACAATAGTATCAAACTTTATCCCTAATTCTTTCTCCTGCTCTACTATCTCATTCATAGCATTATAATACCCAAGAACACCGACACCGTTAGATGCTCCTTCAGGAACTATATATGGTTTTCGTCCTTCTTTGCGATATTTGGCTTCCCCATCAAAGTCCAGCTTGACCCGGGACTGATAATGCACACCCAGATTCCAGTCCTCATGCGGCTTGTACATCGCTGACAACGTATAGCCAATACCAATCGCATCCGCACTCATGTATATTTTATTGTTTTGAGGAATGGAAGGTACTGCTTTAAGAGCACGAAGATCGATATTCTTGGCCAGCCGTGCCGTCGCGGTGACAAGATTGATGCCGCCGGCAATGGAAATCTGATCATTGATTTTCCAGGCCAGACTCGGTGTAAAATAAACACAACGCAGGTTCGTATAGGTCGTCATCATCGATTCCAGCCAGTCATTGTCCCATTC
>CAZPLM010000083.1:0-9211 GCA_964587275.1 uncultured Muribaculaceae bacterium
ACATCAGATCCAGGTCACAACATCATTCTAGATAGTGGTACTGTAATAGCAGATGCAGGTGCTGTTCCAGCACTAGTTAATTTAAACTCAGCTCCTGTTATGCTAGCTATAATAGGACTTATCATAACAATTGTTCTTTTGGTTATGAAGGTAAAAGCTGCTATACTTTTAGGTATTGTTGCTACTACTGCTATTGGTATCCCAATGGGTGTTGTAGATTTATCTCAAATAGGAGCAACATCAGGTGTAGCTGAATCCTTCCAAGAGCTGGGAACAACATTCGGTGCTGCATTTGGTAAAGATGGAAAGTTGTCATCGGCAGGCGGTAAAGTCGAAAACGGGAATATTGTCACAAAGGTTCGTTTTGGTACATACTGTATTGCGGTTGATACACTTGCTCCGACAGTTGACTTTCTTTTCACACGCGGCGGAATGGCCTATTCTGATGGAACTTTTCGAATATCCGCAAACGACAATTTGTCCGGAATTGCATCTTTTTCTGTTGAGGTTGACGGGCAGTGGGTCCTTTCTTCACTCAAGAAGAACAGGATAACCGTTTATCTACAGGGCAGCGGTTTACGCAGAGGAAGCCATAAGGCAGTTGTCAGAGTGACTGACGGGTGCGATAATACTACAGTTAAAAGTGCATCATTTAATTGGTAAAATATGAATAATAACCAGAATTCAGGACTTAAAAGTGCTTCTCACATTGAATCGAGAGTAATCGGACTTATGTCAGGGACATCTCTTGACGGACTTGATTTGTGCTGTGTAGATTTTTTATATGATAATGGCAAATGGAGTTATAAGACAGTACAGGCTGATTCAGTACAATATCCTTCAGATTTTAAGAATGATCTGGCCGGTGCTCAGAATATGAGCGCGCTGGAATATGCAAAGCTGAATTCTGACTACGGACTGTTTCTTGGTCGTGCAGTTGCTGATTTTATGCATAAATTCAATATAATGCCGGATCTGATTGCATCGCACGGACATACCATTTTTCACCAGCCATCAGAACGGTTTACAGCTCAGATTGGGTCGGGAGCCGGAATAGCAGCCGAGACAGGTGTTGACTGTGTCTGTGATTTCAGAACTACTGATGTGGCTTTATATGGTCAGGGTGCACCACTGGTGCCGATTGGAGACAAATGGCTTTTCGGCGAATACGATTATTGCCTGAATATGGGAGGTTTTTCGAATATTTCTTATAATTCCGCTTCTGTCAGAAAGGCGTATGATATATGTCCGGTAAACTATGTGCTTAACCATTATACGCGTCTTATCGGTAAAGAATTTGATATGGATGGAGAAATGGCGCGTTGTGGCGCTGTTTGCAAATTATTGTTCGATGGACTAAACGGTCTTGACTTTTATAAACAGACAGGACCTAAATCTCTTGGCAGAGAGTGGGTGGAAAATGAAGTGATCCCATTGGTGGATTCATTTCATTTGCCGGTTAATGACATACTTGCAACCTTTTGCGAACATATAGCCGTTAAGATTGGAGATGAGATCAAGGGGGGTAAAGTACTGCTCACAGGTGGAGGGGCGTTTAATAAGTATCTGGTGGAGAGAATGTCTGAGCTTGCTCCACAATGCAGTTACTGCATTCCTGACAAGCTTACGGTCAATTTTAAGGAAGCAATCATCTTTGCGTTTCTCGGAGTGTTGTATATGTCTGACATTCCAAACTGTCTGAGTTCCGTGACCGGCGCCAAACGAGATAACATAGGAGGAGCTTTGTATAAAGGAAAGTAACCGAGTGAATAGATTGATAAAAAAAGAGTGTTGAATTGATTTCAACACTCTTTTTTATATGAGTGACCTCGGTGGGATTCAAACCCGCAACCTTTTGATCCGTAGTCAAATGCTCTATTCAGTTGAGCTACGAGGCCATTGTATCTAAGGAATGATTATTCAGCTTTCTGTTCAGCCTGAGCAGCAGGAGCTGTCTGAGCTTTTGAAACTTTCGCACCCTCTTCATTGAGGGTGTTGATCCTTTTCTCTCTGATACGGGCTTTCTTACCGGTAAGATTCCTGAGGTAGAAAATACGTGCTCTGCGGACTTTACCTGATTTGTTAAGCTCTATTGCTTCAATGAAAGGTGAAACTGTAGGGAATATTCTTTCAACTCCTACTCCATTTGAGATCTTGCGGATAGTAAATGTCTGGTTTACACCGGCTCCACGTCTTTGAATGACTACGCCACGGAACTTCTGGAGGCGCTCTTTGTTTTCCTCTTTAATCTTGTAAGTAACGGTGATGGTATCACCTGCCTTAAAGTTTGGAAAGTTCTTGGCTTCCTGAGCCATAGACTGTTCTGCTATTTTAATTAAATCCATCTTTATAAAATGTTTTATCGCAACGTTGCTGCTTGAAAGCTAATAAGCAAGAGGTTACTTCTGTTTTTGGGACTGCAAAAATACTAATTATTTTAGATTGTACAAACATTTTTTGAAATAATCTCTCATTATCGCCTATTGCTTAGTGGATTTATTAGTATTATCTTTACTATTGCAATAAATTAATCAAAAATGAAAAAGATCTTTATCCTTTTGTTTGCATTAGCTGTATCAGCGCCTTTACAGATTGTTTCCGCTCAGAATCAGGAAAGAAACTGGTGGATAGGGGGGCGAGGCAGGGATATGGTATAACAATGAGATTACCAGTTTATCAATACTGCCTGATATCGGATACAATTTTACCGACACCTGGGCATTGGGTACATCTGTCGGATATATCTATTCCAATATTGGCGATGAGTATATTAATGCATTTATGTTCTCTCCTTATGCCCGCTGTACATATTACAGTTATGGTAATGTCTCTCTTTTTCTTGATGGCGGCTTTACATTAGCATTAGGAGACGCTGATGGAATTAGTGTCGGCATTTCTCCGGGTATTTCTTTTGAGTTTAATGACAGATTTTCCATTGAGGCATCGCTTGGCTTTTTAGGCTATGTATATGGTTATGAGGCTCTCGGGGAGCGAAGTGACGGTTTTGGCTTTTATGCAGGGACTACCTCTTTAAGTCTTGGGCTTTATTATTCTTTCTAAAGATTAAGACTTTCTTTCAATCTTTTGTATCCTGTCTGGCTGATCTTGATCTTTTCACCATTCTTCAGTTCGATAAGATGCTGTTGGCCATATCGTTCTATACGTTTCAGGGCTGAAACGCCGATGATGTATGAACGGTGAATCCTAATAAAGCTCCTGATTGGAAGAGACTCTTCTATTGACTTCATTGTCTGTTCCTTAAGATAACTGCCATCTGCTGTGATGATCGATATGTAATCTCCCTCCGCCTTGATATAAAGTATATCATTGACTTCAATAACTTTGATACCATTTCCGGCTCTTACACTGACTTTGTTGACTGGCTCGCTCTTTTTTAAAGTCCGGTCTGGGGATAATTCATTTTCTTCTCTAATATCATCCGCTTTTTCTGATTCAGTCCTGTCTAAATAATATAAAACAATTATTGTGTACAGAAGCAGGCAAATGGCTGCCCTTACATAAAGAGTCTTTATAAACAGGTGGAAAATCTCAGGGATGTAAGAATGGACCAGTAATGTTTCTATCCCGATGCAAATGCCGGTAATCAGCAAAGCCGGAAGTATAAGATCGATTGCGCGATATAGAGGGAAATCCTTTGGAGGCAGTCCGTAGCAGACTATGTTCCAAATAAAAAGGCTTATTGTAAAAAATAATATTCCGAATATTGCTGCATCAGCGAGAATAAACATTGTGTGCGGATATTCTGAAAGAAATGGCATTCCACAACAAAAAGAATATATCATTGAGACCATGACGGCCACAATGATATATATCCATTTGGTAAATCTATTTTCAAAAATGGGGTTAACCATTATTAATTGCGCGCTGATGTATTGATTGGCAAATTTAATATTTTATTTCTCCACCTCCGAATGTGCAGTGTGATTCTATGATGAGCCTTACAGGATTGTTACGGCGGGCAGGATCAAAAGGTCTGTTGTCTGCGAATCCACCGAGGGAATCATTTCTTATGATTTGGACATTCCAGTCCGTAGGCATTATCAGTGTTACTCCTCCAAACGTTGTATCAATATATAAGTGTGCAGGTTCATCTTCAGGTAATGACGTGTGCCTCAGGTCTATTGTCGCTCCGCCGAAAGTGGCTTTGATTGTGCCTCCGCGAAATACAGGTTCCATAAAAATTTCTTCAGTACCGCTGAATATAAATTTGTAATTGATATAGCCATTGCTTGATGAAGAGTATTTCGTGCCTGGCATAAATCCGTTGCTGTTTCCGTCAGTATCTCCCTCCATATTATTTCGCTGATTACCGCCATTCATATACATTCCATTATGTGAATGGTTTCTGTTAATGATTATGATCAAGCCGACTGCAATCAATATCATAGGCCAAAAATTCCTGATAAAATTGTTGCTGAATACTGTGAGGTTCGGCAGAATTGATGGTAGTTGAGGTAAAATGAAAAAACAGCCGATGAGCAGCATTATCCAGCCGCCTGTTTTGTTTCTATTGTTGGTTAAGGTGATAATACCTAAAACTATGAGCAGCATTTGCCATGAGATGAGTATATGGCGCCATGCGTGCGATACCCATCCAACATTTGAAAAGATGATAATGCAGCCGATAAGGATGAAGATGATTCCTGATATTATGGAACTCCGTTTGTTCCACCCTCTGTTGCCTCTGCTGTTGTCTTCGTTGATACCGTTGTTGTTGTCGTTGTCTTTGTTTGTGAAATTTGAACGCTCCTTGCCCTCTTCTTCCTCAGTGTAGTTGATCATTTCAGTTTGTTTTTTATAATTGTTGATTATTCCGTTTTTCAAATTTGATGCTGCAAAACTACCCTGTACAACGCCTCATTGCAATAGTTAATCGATGAACGAAATAAAAATGCCGATGAAATGATATAATCTGAATTTATCTGATATTCCTGAATTCTGAAGTTTCATTCCACTTTGGGAAATTAGTCGAGCCGGCAATCTCATATCCAAACTCGAAAAACAAATTCACCTCCTGAAGTAATCCGCTGTAATTATCATCAGGATGGCACTGATCAGTCGGTTTGTGATAGATGTGTGCCCAGTAGTCGCGGATCTTTTCAGCAGACCACTCCTTCCCGTGTTCCTCGCTGTCATTCCAACCCTTTGCAAACATCGCAGGAACTCCTTTTATGGCAAATGGGAAATGGTCGGAACGATAAAACATTCCATTTGAGGATTCAGGATCTGCCATAATATATCTTCCGTGACGTTTTGCAACTACTGACAGAAGGCTGTCAAGTGAAGAGTGTCCGAATCCTGTGATTGTTACATCTTTATTCTTTCCCCATAACGGATAGACATCGAAGTTGATTACAGCAGCCATTTCTGAGATAGGGAAAAGTGGATTTTCAGCATAATATGTCGATCCCAGCAACCCGGCTTCCTCGCAGGAGGGGATAAGAAATACTACATTACGTCTCGGATTCTTATTAAGAGCCTTGTAACATTTGGCAATTTCAAGCGCCCATGCAACTGCAACGGCATTATCGCTTGCTCCATTTATAATGCTGTCTCCATCAATTGGTTTACCAATCCCAAGATGGTCCCAGTGTCCGCAGTAAACGATGCTTTCTTCTGTCGGTTCGCTGCCTTTTATATAACCGACGACATTTGGGGTTTTATCACGGGAAAAACTGTTCTTCATTGAGACAGTTGCAGTGCTTTTAAGATCAAATGCTTTAAAGTCAGGCTTTCTTGCCTCTACAACGAGTTTGTCAAGTTCATATCCGTTGCTTTCAAATAACTTTTGCGCCGCATCATTTGAGATCCATCCTTCCAAAGCACAGTAATACTCTCCCTCCGGCCTGTCTGCCAGATAGAGTTTGCTGCTTGCCGAAGCATTGACTACGCTCCATGGATATCCTGCTCCCAAATCATCATGGATTATCAGAACACCTTTTACGCCATGTTTTGCACCCTCAATAAATTTGTATGTCCACCTGCCGTAAAATGTCATTTCATTGCCCTTGAAATACCCGGTGTCATCGCTTCCGAGGCCCGGGTCATTGACAATTACGACAGCTATCTTGTCCTCTTTGTTTTCAATGCCCGCATAGTCATCTTTCCCATATTCAGGAGCTACAATGCCGTACCCGGCAAAGAATAGAGGTGAATTTTCAATGGTGATTTTTTCTTCAAATCTTTTTGAGAATGCAGTGAAATCTCTGTAGCGTTCCAGCGATATTTTACCTTTTGGGGTTTGAAGAATCATGTTTTTAGAACATTCTGTCTTTGACATCACTATTTCGAAATCCTGGAAATAACTGTCGCCTGAGTAGGGTGTGAGTCCTATCTCCTTCATCTGTCCGGCAATGTATTCTACGGCTTTTTGTGCGCCTTCGGTAAATGGCTTTCGGCCAGCCATGTTGTCGTCTGCGAGCGTGGTGACATTTTTTTTCAGGCACTGAACAGTTGCAGCTTTTTCGGCCTGTTGTATGTTATATCTCTGGCCGCATCCTGAGGTCATTGTGGCGATGGCCATTGATGCAATGAACATTTTCGCGATGGCCATTGCGGTGCTGCCCATTGCGGCTCTTAATAGAAGGTTGTGTTTCATAGTTATTTATTTGCAAATCAAATATACTTATTTTCTTCTTTTGAATGTTCCTTTAGGAAGTGAATTACAGGTTTTAACGAGTTGGAATAACGGGGAGCCGTAATTATATAGCTGGGGACTGTCGTCTGGCTGGTGCTTTTGTCGCCTGGCTGGTACTTTTGTCGTCTGGCGGAAACAAAACAGGTGCTTTTTGTCGCCAGCCGGTGGTTTTTCCGTCCGCCGGTCACAAAAACGTGCTCTTTTGTCGCCAGCTGGTGTTTTTTTGCCTGCCGGTAACAAAACAAGGGTCTTTTGTCGCCAGCTGGTGGTTTTTATGTCTTCCGGTAACAAAACAAGGGCTTTTTGTTGCCAGCTGGTGCTTTTTTCACCTTCCGGTGACAAAACAGGTGCTTTTTGTCGCCAGCCGGTGGTTTTTCCGTCCGCCGGTCACAAAAACGTGCTCTTTTGTCGCCAGCTGGTGGTTTTTATGTCTGAAGTGATGCTTATGACTTGGTCGGGGGCGGATACCTGCCGTTTTGCACACGACTTGACGACTTTTGTTTTTAACGAGTTAAAATAACGGTAGTCTTAATCCTTATTGTTGTGGATGTTCCTTTCGGAGACCGCGTGTGATGAATATATCAGTCGCGAAGATAAGTCTTAATCCTTATTGTTGTGGATGTTCCTTTCGGAGAAACTTGATGATGGTGCAGATGGCTCAAAGACCGTATAGTCTTAATCCTTATTGTTGTGGATGTTCCTTTCGGAGTTAAGGAGGGAACGACAAGCGTTCAAGAAACATTCAGTCTTAATCCTTATTGTTGTGGATGTTCCTTTCGGAGGTTCGTCTTTCTCTTGCAAAGCTGACAACGCTTACGAGTCTTAATCCTTATTGTTGTGGATGTTCCTTTCGGAGCGTTATCAATTTGTTTATTTCGAAGATGGTGACATTGTCTTAATCCTTATTGTTGTGGATGTTCCTTTCGGAGGTAAGGCTGACAACGCTTACGAAGCACGTAAAAAGTGTCTTAATCCTTATTGTTGTGGATGTTCCTTTCGGAGCCCGCCTGTATGCAATAGGCTTATGGGGAATCCTGTCTTAATCCTTATTGTTGTGGATGTTCCTTTCGGAGATTCATCAAGCAGCACCACCGAACCGTTTACACTATGTCTTAATCCTTATTGTTGTGGATGTTCCTTTCGGAGGGCAACTGATATTAATGGGCTTGTTTCCAATTTGTTATAAAAAATAAATTGGCATAATGTTAGAGTTGTCGCATAAATATGTTGATTATTTTCAGGCTGCAAAGATACAAAATAACAAGACATCAAAGAACTTTTATTTTATTTTAAAAGAAAAGTGTATTATTTGAATGAGTAATTATGTCTATATCAATATTTTGACCAATAATTCTCATTGATTTTAAATATTCTGTGGAAATGGGAACGATCAATATACTATCATTATTTTCATATACTGATTGGACATCCGTAAGGTCGTGTTTGATTTCCTCATATTTTAATGAATCTAAATCGGCCAAAAAAATTGATTTTTGAACTCGTGTACATCCTTTCCGTTGCAAATACTTTACAATGTATCGTCTGACTTTATTGCTTTCTATATCGTACATTACAAAAAATAACATGTTGGAGGCTTTTCGATTCTTGTTGTTTACTAATCCTAATATGTAGTGCGTTCTTTCTTCTAATGATGGTATATCATCATCAATTAAATTTATGTGATTTGGTGGTGCTGAGCCGGAAAGACCAGCATGGTTAAGTTTTCGCAGTAATGAAATATAATCATCAGCATTTTTTTGTTTTCCCATATCAAAAATTAATATTGATTAAAGAAACTATTAATAAGTTCAGCTGATATATCATTCATTTCAAAATCTGTCCCAGTTCGTGGCGACTTTACCACTGTAAATCCGCGTTTTCCATAGAAGAGATTAATTTCAGATAACTTTAATCCAAGTTTCATTTGAATTTTCTTTCCATAATTAATATTAATAATATTAGTAACTTGAATGCCAGTCTGTTCTATGTATTTTCTAAGGTCAATTATTATTTCGTTAAGTTGTTCAGGAACAAATATTTTAGGGTGATTTTGGCGTTTTGAATGAAGTTTTAATATGTTTTTAATTATTTCGATAGAGGTTTTGTCAGGATCGTTATAGTTATTGTCCTGAGTTTTATTTATGATAATCTTATTATTATAGTCATGCTCAATTTCTTTTTTTAAATCATACATTGATACAGGGTTAGATGTATCAATGTATGACTCTATTGCAATTGAATCTGCATTAGGATTATAGTAGGCATTTTCATCGCTACTCATAAAACATGCTCTGCATACATCGCTTGTTTTTTCATCAACGACTTGTTCAATACCCTTATCTTTAGATAATTGACGTATGAATGTTTTGTAAAATAGAGAATAAATGCCAGGATCATAGCATTTTTCTCTTAAGTGGAAAAGAACCTTTATTCCGTCCTCGCCTGGAGAAGAGAATAATAATATTGTGCGCGAATCATCTTGAAGTGCTTTGCGCACAGAAGTAATATCTAATCCTTTTTGAGATATGTGATCAATGTCAATAAAGAAATATT
>CAZPLM010000084.1:0-9064 GCA_964587275.1 uncultured Muribaculaceae bacterium
CATACAAGGCCGTAACCGACAGAACCCGCAACAGCAATGGCCAAAAAGAAAAGCCCGTATAGATACTCCGGCTTGACAGATCCTCCATTCCACATGAAAATCAAGATTCCGGGCAGAGTAATAACTACACCTATTATGTTGAGTTTTGTAAGTGGCTCCTTATATATAATCTGTCCGACTATCAGTGTAAAAACCGGAATCGTAGCTATTACTACAGCTGTAAGTGTAGCAGAATCAGTGAGTTTTAAGCCATACGACTCACCTATGAAATAGATGAATGGTTCAAAAAGACTCATCAGAAAAAACCATTTCAAATCAGACCCTTCAATTTTTTGGAGTTTACCTATGCATTTTGAAAAAATCAGCATCAGTGCCCCGGAAATCACCATTCTTATAAAAATGAATACAAAAATAGGGACATCATAACGAATTAATTCATTTGTCCAGACAAACGAAAAGCCCCATAATACAACAGCAGTTAGAATGAAAATATAACTTAGAAAGCCCCCTTTAGTACTCATCTCTCAAACTCAAGAGCCATCGCATTGCGTTCTCCATTTGTAATAACTCCATTTTTTACAACCTGCCTCCCATTAACAAATGTATGTACAACAGATGTGCTGAAAGAGTCAAAAGGTGACCATCCGCACTTTGATGCAGGATTGACTTTACACTCTTTATTTGTGTCAAATACCACCAGATCGGCATAGTATCCTTTTCTGAGAAATCCCCTTTTGGAAATACCAAAACATTTTGCCGGAGAATGTGACATTCTGTCAACAACTTCCTCAAGAGTAAACACTCCTTTTTTATACAACTCCAACATTACCTGGAAAGAATATTGAACAACAGGCATACCTGACGGAGATTCTATATAATTTCTGCGTTTTTCTTCGAGCAGATGAGGAGCATGATCACTGCCTATTACCCTGATCACCCCTTCTTTGACCGCTTTTCGAAGAGCAAGCATATCTGATTTTGTCTTTATTGAAGGATTGCATTTTATCATCGGTCCATATTTTGCATAGTTCGAATCATTAAACCATAAATATTGAGGACAGGTCTCTCCGGTGATTCTGTCTGTTTTCAATTGCATCTCTCTTAGCATTTCAACCTCTTCAACCGTACTTAAATGGAGAATATGCAGCCTTGAATTATATTTTTGAGCAAGTTTTATCGCACTTGTAACAGATTTTACACAAGCCTCTCTGCTCCTGATCTCAGGATGTTTTGAAAACGGTATATCCTTGCCGAATCGAGCTTTTGCAGCATCGAGGTTAGCACTTATTATATCAGGATCCTCACAATGACAGGCAATCAAAATAGGAGAATTATGAAAAATACTGTCCAGGACAACTGGCTCATCGACAAGTAAGCCGCCGGTTGATGCTCCTAAAAATACCTTTATGCCGCATACTTTTCCTACATCAACTTTTTTAATTTCATCGAGATTGTCATTCGTGGCTCCAAGATAAAAAGAATAGTTGGCAAATGAATCACGAAAAGCTATCCGGAACTTATCATCAAGAGAAAGTGAAGTAATTGCCGGAGGGTCATTATTAGGCATATCAAGAAATGAAGTCACCCCACCGAGTATCGCTGCAGCGCTTTCTGTCGCAATGCTTCCCTTCTCGGTATTGCCTGGCTCTCTGAAATGAACGTGGTCGTCAATGACACCCGGTGCCACATACAGCTCTTTAAGATCAATAACCTTACCGGCTATCTGTCGATAACGTTGATCTTTAACAATTCCATCCACATCATCATAAGAATAGACATCTGCAATAACATCATCTTCAATAAATATACTGCCCTTAAAAGTAGTTGATTCATTGATGATTGTCCCGTTTTTAAGAAGGATTGTACTCATTTATCACTATACTTTAGGTTTTATCTTTCTAAGACGCAACTTCATCACTCCCCAAAACGCTTCACCGAAAATACCACTGCTCATCTTTGAGGTTCCCTCTTTTCTATCCACAAATATTATAGGAATCTCAACTATCTTGAAGCCGAGTTTATAAACATTATATTTCATTTCAATCTGAAAGCCATACCCTTTCATCTTGATTCTTGAAAAATCTATTGTCTCAAGAACTTTCCTCCTGTAACACTTGAAACCTGCAGTAGTGTCATATATCTTCATACCCAACACAATCCTGACATACTTGGAAGCATAATACGACATTATCACCCTCCCGATAGGCCAGTTGATGACACTGATACCATTGCAATAGCGTGATCCTATTGCCAAATCAGCTCCACCATCGGCACAGGCATGATAGAGTCTCGGTAAATCATCAGGATTATGAGAAAAATCCGCATCCATCTCGATAATAAAATCGTAATTGTGCTCGACTGACCACTTAAAACCTGTAATATATGCAGTCCCAAGTCCCTGTTTGCCCTTCCTTTCAACTATAAAAAGAGAATCGGGGAACTCTTTCATCAGTCCCTTTACAATATCGGCAGTGCCGTCCGGAGAACCATCGTCGATAACAAGTATGTGAAAATCATCCTCACGTGAGCGGACGACTCTTATTATCTTTTCGATATTTTCCTTCTCATTAAAAGTAGGTATGATGACTACCTTGCGATTCAACCCCATATATATTTGAATTTATTATTCAAATATAGTGATTTTCTTTAAAGAATCAAACTCAAAGCGATTCGTTGACGTTTTAAATCCACATCAACTACCTTAACTTGAATCTGTTGGTGAACTTTTAGAATATCAGCAGGATTTGAAACATATTTATCAGACATTCTTGAGACATGGATAAGTCCATTCTGTTTAATACCTATATCCACAAATGCGCCGAAATTTGTAACATTAGTCACAATCCCGGGTAAAATCAATCCGGGTCTCAAATCTTCAATACTCTGAATCTCTTCTGAAAACTCAAAGACTTTTATTACGGAACGCGGATCTCTTCCGGGTTTGGCAAGCTCCTTCATTATATCCTCAAGAGTGAGAAGACCTACATCTTTACTGACATATTTATGAATATCGATTTGATTCCTTTTCTTATCATCCGAGATCAGATCTGATACTGATGAGCCTGTCTCTTTTGCCATTTTTTCAACCAGAGAATATCTTTCTGGATGGACTGCCGAATTATCGAGCGGATTTGCCGCTCCGGTAATACGCAGAAAACCGGCACATTGTTCAAAAACTTTATTTCCAAGTCTTTTGACATCTGTCAGTTGTTTCCTTGATGAAAATGGACCGTTTTCTTTTCTGTATTCCACAATATTTGTCGCAATTGCAGGGCCAATACCTGAAACATAACTCAACAGATTCATACTGGCTGTATTTACATTTACGCCGACACTATTCACACAACTCTCGACTGTATTGTCAAGGGTTTCTTTCAACAAAGACTGGTCCACGTCATGTTGATACTGCCCGACACCGATAGATTTAGGATCTATCTTTACAAGTTCGGCAAGAGGATCCATCAGCCTTCTGCCAATTGAAACAGCCCCTCTGACAGTCACATCGTAATTTGGGAATTCTTCTCTTGCAACCTGTGAAGCAGAATATATTGAAGCCCCGTCTTCAGAGACAGAATAGACTTTTATGCCCTCAGGCAATGCAATTCTTTTAATAAATGCATCTGTTTCTCTGCCGGCTGTTCCGTTGCCAATTGCAATTACCTCAATCTTGTATGCCTCAACCATTTGAGATATTTTCTTCATTGCGGTAATTTTCTCATTCTTTGGAGGATGAGGGTAAATCGTATCATTGTGGAGCAGATTTCCCTGAGCATCAAGGCACACCACTTTGCATCCCGTTCTAAATCCCGGATCAATCGCCAAAGTCCTTTTTTGACCTACAGGCGGTGCAAGAAGAAGTTGACGCAGATTTTCTCCAAACACTTTGATGGATTCAATATCCGCTTTCTCTTTTGCAATTTTGAGGGTTTCATTCTCTATCGAAGGGTGTAAAAGTCTCTTATATGAGTCATCAATGGCTTCAGATATAACATTTCTTAAAGCCGGAGATGGCTTCTTTTTTCCTTCATATACCTTTCTGGAAATTCGTTCAATGGCATAATCAATATTTACATCGATTTTAGCACTTATAAACCCTTCTTCTGCAGCCCTTAATATGGCAAGCAGCCTGTGTGATGCAATCTTGTCCAGTCTCTCTGAAAAATCAAAATAATTTCTGTATTTCTCAGCTTCTTCATTTTCATCTGCATCTTTTGAGGCTTTGGCAATTACCGTTCCCCATTTTAAATAGAGATCTCTCAATTCAGACCTGACAGGGAGCGTTTCTGAAATACGCTCAGCAATAATATCTTCAGCTCCTCTCAACGCATCTTCCGCGCTGTCGACCATTTCTCCAATATATTTTTTTGCCTCTGAAAAAGGGTCGTCAGTTTTTATATTAAATATAGCATCAGCAAGAGGCTCAAGACCTTTCTCTTTTGCCACAGATGCTCTTGTCTTGCGTTTCGGCCTGTATGGTAAATAAATATCTTCAAGTGTCTGACCATCAACTTCATTATCAATTGCAATCTTCAACTCATCAGTCAATTTTCCCTGTTCTTCAATATTTTTGAGAATAGCCTGTTTTCTTTTATCAAGATCAAGGAAAAGAGAGTGGCAATGCTTTACTTCGGCCACCTGCACTTCATCCAGAGCGCCTGTGCGTTCTTTTCTGTAACGACTTATAAAGGGGATAGTTGCACCCTCTTCAATGAGATCCACGCAATTTTCTACTTGCCATTCTTTGGCTTGAATCTTACTGCATATATAGTCAATATAGATCTTATTCATGTGAAACCTGTTGCAATTGTTCTCTATATGAGGAGAATATCTTTGATTTTGAGACGAAGCCCACATATCGTTTCTCGCTGTCAACGACAGGCAGGTTCCACGCCTGAGTAACCTCAAATTTTCTCATAACACTTTCCATTTTTTCATCCAGCAGCACAAAACAGGGAGCATCCTTCATTATATTGTAAACAAATATTTTGCCGTAATAATCTCTGTTAAACATATATTCTCTGACATCATCAAGAAAGACAACTCCCTGGAATCGCCGTTCAGAATCAATAACGGGGAAGATATTTCTATGTGACTTGGCGATAACTTTTACAAGGTCACCAAGTGTCTTATCCATCTCGATAGTAGCGAAATCCGTCTCGACAAGATCCGATGTTTTCAGCAATGTCAGAACTGCCTTGTCACTATCATGAGTAAGCAGATCTCCATGTTGTGCAATACGTTTAGTGTAAATCGAGTAATGTTCTACAGAACGCATAGTGGCAAATGATATGGCTGATGTTACAATAAGAGGGAAAAGAAGTGAATAACCTCCTGAGATTTCAGCAATAAGAAAAATCGCAGTCAAAGGCGCCTGCATTACTCCGGCCATCAGTCCCGCCATCCCGACAAGAACAAAATTCGCCTCAGGAATTACATGGAGTCCTGATATATTTATTAACCGGGCAAGAACAAAACCAGCAATTCCTCCTGTAAATAATGTCGGGCCGAATGTTCCTCCCACACCACCACCTGCATTTGTAAAAGCGGTAGCATAAACCTTTACGAGCATTACAGCACCGAAGAAAATTGGAACAAGCCACTGATTATTATTCAATAAAGGCTGGAGTGAAAAACCAGCTGACTCAATCGGATTATTGTTCAGCATCATAGTAAGAGAATCGTATCCCTCGCCATATAATGGCGGAAAGAGGAAAATAAGGATACCCAGCAACACTGCACAAATCAGCCATCTGTTAATCGGCCTTTTGATTTTTCTGACTCTGTCCTCGACTCGCAGTGATGTTCTTAAAAAATAAATTGAAACAAGACCGCAAAAAAGTCCGAGAAGGAGATAATAAGGAATATTTCCCAGAACAAACGGATCCAGAGTATTGGAAAATGGAACCGCATCTCCCATAAAAATATATGAAATAAGAGTAGCTGTAACGGATGAAATCAGAAGAGGAAGTATTGATGTCATCGACATGTTGAACAGCAATATTTCAAGAGTGAAAAGGACTCCGGCCAACGGGGCCTTAAAAATTCCGGCAATAGCCCCTGCCGCTCCACATCCCAGAAGAATGGTCATGTGTTTATATGACAAGCCCAATACTCTTGCGAGATTTGAGCCGATAGCCGCTCCCGTATATACAATAGGCGCCTCTGCACCGACTGATCCTCCAAATCCTATAGTCGCTGAACTTGAGATGATTGAGGACCACATATTATGTCTCTTTATCCTCGATTCATTTTTTGATATTGCAAGCAAAACTTTTGTCACTCCGTGGCTTATATTCTCCTTTACCAAGTATTTCACGAAAAGAAAAGACAACAGCATTCCTACGCCCGGGTATATAAGATACAGCCAGTTATCAGAAGGAGTATTGAACCATGAAGTAAGACAGTACTGAATAAGTTCAATTAATTTTTTCAAGATGACAGCAGCAAAACCACTTCCCAACCCTACGATAAGGGCTAAAATCAAAAGCAAAGTGCGTTCAGGCAGAGCCTTGAACGCATTAATTACTTTTTTGAAGAATTTATTTATTTTACTGCCGGCCATATTAACAGGCCCTATTAGGAATCAGAATCCTCATCTCCGCCCTCTGGCACATCAAAGTCAGATTCTTCTGCAGGAAAATCTCCATCTTCAGCAGCAGGAGCGGAACTCTCTTCTGAAGTATCCCGCGAAAGCCAATTCTCCACATCCTCTATATCATCCATCTTTACTTTAACCTTTACGAGGTAAATAGCGTCCGGAATCTCAATAGACACGGCGTGAAAAAACGTACCATTCGGTTTATCAATCTTGATTATGTCTTCCATGTAATCAGCATAGCCGCGAGGATACTTTTCGTTGAACGCAGCCGCCAATTCGGGAGACATATTTTCATAACTTACAACTGCTCTTTTCTTTTGAATATTTGTCGCCATCGTTTATTTAGAATTATGATGCAATTATAGGTCATTTTTTTTAATTGCGTATGGAAAATCAATCATTTATTGAAAAAAAATGATTTTTGCTGCTTCTTCTTTTCCAAATCGTGCTCTACAAAGAGCTGTTTAAGGCTTTTTGGATCAAGCCCCGTATAATACATAACTGAAGATACTGTCATGGGTGTTGGAGTAAAATCCTGCACCTGTTCAATGTAAAGTCCTCTGAGAAATCTGTTCCTCGAGAGAGCCTTCATATCTTCCATATTGCACCCCGGGTGACCGGAGATGAAATATGGGACTAATTGATAATTAAGATGATGTCTGACAGATATCTCATCAAATTTTTCTCTGAGAATCTCAAAAAGTGTGAAGGACGGCTTGCCCATTACCTTTAATACATTATCCTGAGTATGCTCGGGAGCGACTTTTAATCTGCCTGAGGTGTGTTTAATAATAATATTTTCCAGATAAGGTCTTGATGTGGAGTCAATATATCCATTCTTATCAATAAATAGATCATACCTTATTCCGCTTCCGATATAGGCATGTCGGATTCCTTTTACAGAACAGATTTTCTCATAAAGATCAAGCAATCTTTCATGTGAACAGGAAAGGTTGGCGCACCTTGACGGAAAGAGACACGACTGTCTGATACACTTTGCACACAATGAAGTCTCCTTACCTCCCATTCCGTACATATTTGCCGTAGGTGCTCCAATATCAGATATATTCCCCTTAAAATCAGGAAGCTGATTTAGCCTTTCAACTTCCTGCAAGATTGATTGCTCCGAACGGGACTGGATAAATTTGCCCTGATGTGCCGCAATAGTACAGAAATTACATCCCCCGAAACAGCCCCTGTGGGTAGTAATGGAAAATTTTATCATATCGTATGCCGGAATTCTCTTGCCTTTATATCTCGGATGAGGCAGTTTAGTAAATGGAAGTGAGAATATTTCATCCATTTCCTGCTGTGTAGCAGGAGGATATGGAGGATTTACATATACATAACGGTTACCGCATTTTTCGGCAAGTCTGGAAGCAGAAAGCCTGTTGGCCTCTCTCTCTATAATATTGAAGTTCCGTGCAAATGCGGTTTTGCTCTTGACACACTCTTCAAATGAATTAAGCACGACACATTCCGAATCCGGCTCTTCACTACTCAAAAAAGCCACCTGGGGGATCTTTTCAAGCAGTTCCTTTCCCCCTCCATTGGCATATACTTCGGCAACTGCAGCAGTATTTCTTTCGCCCATTCCATATACAATCAGATCGGCTTTGCTGTCAATTAGTATAGATGGCAGCAATTTGTCCTGCCAGTAATCGTAGTGAGTCAGTCTGCGAAGAGAAGCTTCAATCCCTCCGATAATTACAGGAACGTCAGGATAAAGTCGCTTCAAAATATTCGAATAAACACTGACTGCATAATCAGGACGATATGAGGCTCTTCCCTCAGGGGTATAGGCATCATTGCTGCGCAGTCTTTTGGCCGCAGTATAATGATTAACCATTGAATCCATTGAGCCGGAGGAAACTCCGAAAAAAAGTTTTGGTCTGCCAAGTTTCTTGAAATCACGCAGATCATCCCTCCAGTTTGGCTGCGGCACGACTGCAACTTTATACCCTTTATGCTCAAGTACTCTTGCAATAACTGCTGTTCCGAATGACGGGTGGTCAACATACGCATCCCCGCTGAACAATATTACATCGGGAGCATCCCAGCCAAGGAGATCAATCTCTTTTTTTGACGTAGGAAGAAACATTACATCCTCTCGGGCAATTGAATGCCAAGAATATCCATTGCCTTTACCAAAACCTTTGCAATAACATCAATAAGTAACATACGCTGATCTCTAACAGCAGCATCTGTCTCTTTTATGATTGAAATATCATGATAATACTGATTGAATTCTTTGGCGAGGTCATAAGCATAATTTGCAATGAGTGCCGGAGACTGAGCTTCCGCTGCTTCTGCTATCTTATCAGGAAACGAACTGAGAATCTTGATGATATCAACTTCTTTCTGGACAAATTCAGCATCGCCGAAAGTAGGATTGTATCCATTTGCAGCCCCTTTTCTAAGGATAGATTTTATTCTGGCATGCGTGTATTGGATAAAAGGACCTGT
>CAZPLM010000085.1:0-8873 GCA_964587275.1 uncultured Muribaculaceae bacterium
CCGCCAACTTCTGACGAAGCCCCGAAGGACATCATTCCTTCGGGGCTTTTTGTTTATTTGCCTGTGCTTAAATAATGAAGACTTTAAAAAGTTATTGTCAAAGAGGCAAATGTGTGTATTTTTGCAAGACGATACACACATTTTTCATATCATATTAAAATGGGAAATAAGAATAAGGAAATGCGGTTCAAACAATTGTTTTCGGACAGTTACAGCCGCCTTTATTATTCGTCCATATATGTAGTCAGAGATCCTGATATTGCGAAAGATATTGTTAATGATGTGTTTACGGACTTGTGGCCTAAATTCGATCCTGATGACAGTTCATATAATTTTTCCTTTTTATTTACTATTGTCAGAAATAGAAGCATTGACTATCTGAGACACAAAGAGGTACACAACCGATTTGCCCAATATTATATTAAAACTACTGAGTATATTACTGAGGCCGGTTTCGATGAAAGGGAGGATAGGTTGCAACAGGTTTTCAAATTAATCGAGCAGATGCCCCCAAGAACTAAATTCATTGTTGAAGAGTGTTATCTTAAACAGAAAAAATATTCTGAGGTTGTGGAGATCCTCGGGATTACGATAGATGGAGTAAGAAAGCAAATAATGAAAGCATTATCAATCATAAGAAAAGATTTTGATGTTAATTATAAGAAAGGACACTACCCAAAAGAGTGATGAATTCGTTTATAATATGGAATTATATGGATAATTGTGATAATATAATTGACGAGAATATGGATAAGATGGACTCATCCACACAGGAAAAGATGATTTCCGAGTGTGCAGATGCCCAGCTTAAACATATTGCACCTGTTCCTGATGTTGATCAGGCATGGAGGAGGTTCTCAGGCACTTCCATCGTGCCCAAAAGACAAATCAGGCAAAAAAGAGTATTGTGGACAGTATCATCTATTTGCGCTGCATCTGTACTGGCTCTTATTGTAATTTCCATTTTTTGGGGAAAGAACAGTCAGGATCAGGAAAAGATACTTGCCTTTGCGTCCAACGCTTCTTCTCAGAATATAACATTATCCGTAAATGGTATGACAGATGATGTAAATACCCATCAGACTTCCGGAGATACATATATCATTACCGATGAAACAGCTGATTTCAAGAATGCAAAAGCAGAGTTCTCTGAGACTCGTACGATTTCAACATTGCGAGGCAAGGGATATAAGGTTATTTTGAGCGATGGTACTACGGTATTGATGAATGCTGATACAAAACTCACATTTCCGACCTGTTTTACCGGAAAGCAGAGAACTGTCAGACTTGAAGGTGAGGCCTATTTTCAGGTAACAAAAGACAGCAAACGCCCATTTGTGGTTTGTACTGACAAGACAAGGACCAGGGTCCTCGGAACAGAGTTTAATATTAAAGCCTATCCTTTATCACAGACTCATATTACACTTGTTGAAGGATCCATTGTGGTCAATGACATTGAGACCTTGGAAAAAATTGAACTGAAACCCGGTCAGGATGCTGTTTTGCTTGATCAAAATAAGTTTTCCATTAAAAATATCGATACAAAATATTATGTCCAATGGAAGGAAGGGTATTTCTATTTCGACGATGTTACATTATATGATTTAATGCAGGAGTTGGGCAGATGGTATAATGTGGATATTGAGATCGAATCAAAACAATTGATGAATTACAGACTTCATTTCGTGGCCGACAGAAATAAACCTATTGACAATGTGATTGATAATCTCAATAGATTCAGCTATTTGTCAGTTTCTAAAACCGGGAACAAAATCTTTATTTCAAAAAAATAGTTTTTTCAGGGACTAAAAAGGGATTCATTCCGTTAATAGTTCGTACAAAACAACTATTAAATTATTAACTTATGAGAAGATTATTTAGTGCGGTGATGGCAATGTTATTTGTAATGCTCATCGCATCAGATGTTTATGCTCAATCTGCTGCCAAGCAGATTTCAATGAGGTGCAGTAATGAACCTTTAGCTGATGTCCTGAAAAAAATTGAGCAAGAGTCAGGATATAAGGTCCTTTTCACTTATGATGAAGTCCTGTCATACAAAGTGACTGTAACCGTTCAAAATCAGACTATCGATAAGACAATGAAGAGTGTTCTTGACGGGACCCCTTTCGTCTATTCCATTGATGGAAAGTACATTAATGTAACAAGGAAGGTACAGGCTGATAAGAAGACCAAAAAAATCACAGGTTATATCTATGATGAAGACAGAGAGCCACTGATAGGGGCATCTGTTGTGGCGAAGGGCCTGTCAATAGGAACAAGTACAAATCTTGACGGTTTTTTTACTTTTGAGGCTCCGGAAACCGTTAATGAATTGGATATTAATTATATTGGAATGGAACCGCTGGTATTTGAATTGAAAGGTAAATCCGGCGTTACGATTACGATGCGGACAAGTAAGCAGGTCCTGGATGATGTTGTCGTGACCGGTTATCAGACTTTGTCAAGGGAAAGATCGACAGGAGCATTTGGGAAGGTTTATTCAGAGCAGTTGGAAGTAAAAAGGATGAATAATCTTGATGATATTCTTGAAGGCGAATTTGCCGGTTACGTGTCTGGAATGATCCGTGGCGTATCGACAATGAATGCAATCAGCAGTCCATTGGTTGTGATAGATGGCTTCCCTGTAGAAAAAACTACTTTGGATAGGACAGGAAGTACTACAGAGGGGATGCCTGATATTAATCCTGAAGATATTGAGAGTATTACAATATTGAAAGATGCTGCTGCCGCCTCAATTTATGGTGCCAGGGCTGCAAATGGCGTTATTGTCATTACAACAAAAAAAGCAAAACAAGGAAAGACAGAAGTCAGCTTTTCTGCTGATGTAACAATTCATCCCTATAATTTGTATTTGAAAAACATGACAAATTCATCAGATGTCATTTCTCTTGAAAAAATGTGGGCTGCAAATAACAGCGCCCTTGTTGCCGGAGGAACATCTGCTGAGACACAGGCTGCTGATATCCGAGAAAATGGTGCTTATCCAAGTCTTGGCGTGGATATTTTACTGAATCAATATACTGGGAAAATAAGTGAAAGCGAGGCGAACAATGCTCTCAATGCTCTTGCTGCCAAAGGTTATCAATATTATGATCAGGCAAAGAAATATGGAAAGCGTGCGTCACTTTATCAACAATATAATTTGAGAGTTGCAAAGACAACCGATCGCAACATCACCAATTTTTCTGCTACATACTGGGGGAATCAGTATGAGGATGTAAATAGTGATGACTGGAAATTGGGCTTGAATTTTTCTAATTCAATGACCATTACAAAATGGTTGCAGGCTGATTTCGGTGTCTATCTGAAATATGGCAACACCAATTCTCAGTCATACGATCTTCTTTCGCCGGGATTTAACGCTCTTCCTTATGACTCATTGGTTGAAAGTGACGGCAGTTACACAGTGGCAAGTTCTCAAAATTCAGAAGAAAGACGTTCCATAATAGAAAAGTACGGTCTTTATTCTGAGGACATTATCCCCATGGATGAATTGAATTACAGTCTTAGTTCTACAAAATCATTAAGCACGAGGGCTAATATGAGATTGAAGGTCGATTTTACCTCTTGGCTTAATTATACCGTGATGTTCCAATATGAAAACAGTACGGACAAACTAAGGATGCTTCGAGAAAAGGAAAGTAGTTATGCCAGCTCATTAATAAACAACTTTACCACACAGTCATACGGTTATCTGATTTATAATCTGCCAAACGGAGATATGCTGTATCTCCAGAACAAAGAGAAACAATCATATGATTTCCGTCAGCAGTTGAATTTTAACAGAACTTTTGCCGGGAAGCATGTGGTAAGCTGGATTGCGGGTCAGGAACTTCGCCATACAAAACTTTTTTATGATGATGATACACATTATGGCTATGATTCGGATTTGCTGACTTGGCCTACATTCAATGAAAAGTCACTGTCTTATTTTTCCGGTTTACTGGGCAACCATTCATTGACTACTTCCCCTTTTGAAAAGGAAATGCTTAATAGATTTGTTTCATTCTATTCAAACGCTTCATATGGTTATGACAATAGATATACTGTTTCAGGCAGTATTCGCTGGGATAAGTCTAATTTGTGGGGGACGACTGCAAAATACCAGAACAGGCCATTGTGGTCAGTTGGTGCCAGTTGGAATATTGGGAATGAAGATTTCTTCCATTCAGGTCTCTTTGATATGTTGAAGTTGCGTGCTTCATACGGTATCGGTGGTAATATTGGCAGAAATTCGGCTCCTTATCTGGTGGCTTCCTATTTTTCAGCATACACTGTTGATGGGCTTGCCGGATATGTTACATCACCTCCAAATGCAGATATACGTTGGGAAAAGACAACCACGATTAATGTTGGTACTGATTTTTCTCTCTTTAAGAACCGCCTGTCAGGATCGGTTGAATATTATCACAAGAACAGCGTGGACCTTCTTGCCTACATTAATGGTAGTGCTACTCAAGGGTTCGGCTCTTCTTTGCTGACCACCAATAACGGTGCAATGACCAACAGCGGTGTTGAGTTGACTTTAAATGGGAATATTGCTGCAAGTAATGGATTCAAATGGAATGCATCGCTTGTCTATTCATATAATAAAAACAAAGTGACTACTGTCAATTATGAACCAACCAGTTATACCAGCAGGTTCTATTATCCATCAAGTTATCCGACAGAAGGTAAGGCGTTGTATGGTATATATGCTTATCAGTGGGCCGGTTTGAATAAAAACGGAGATCCTCAGATTTATGATGCTGAGGGTAAGGCTACTTCTGAAGATGTTCAGGATAATGATGCAATAGTTTATTGCGGCACGACAGTGCCGGTCCACAGTGCGACTTTGACAAATGTCCTTTCATACAAGAATTTCGAATTGTCAATGATGTTGTCTCTTAACGCAGGGCACAAATTGAGAGCAACTGACATTCCAAGCATTAATATGTCAAATGGTTATATTGTCTCTACATATAACTCGATCATGGATCGCTGGCAAAATGCAGGAGATGAGTTGACTACGGATGTTCCAAGGCTTCTTTTCTCAAATGATGAAGACTATAATTCATACAGAAGCAGGATCTACAGTTACTCGGATTTATTTGTATATGATGCTTCCAACATCAGGATCAAATCAGTTTCGTTAGCATATAGGATTCCTTCTAATTTCTGCCGTTATTTTTCATCTGCAAAGATTAAATTTTCAGTGGAAAATCTTGCCACTTTCGCCTTTGACAAAAAAGCAAAATATACTTTGACGCAATATGTGCTGCCAAATTATGTAATGAGTGTTAGTCTCAATTTTTAATTTAGAAAGAAATGAAAAAGATACTTAAATATATGATTGTGTTGTCAGGTTTGATTCTGACAGTTTCCTGTAACGACTACCTAAGCGATATTCCAAAAGGGCAGAAAACACCTACAACATTTGTTGATTATGATGCTTTTATTAATTTCAGTGATCAACTTTATATGGAGATCGAGCAGACCTCTATTTTGATGAATGAATATTTTAGATCAACGAGTGCCCTTAACTCCAATGAGTTGAGTAAAGCAAACTATTTTTGGGATGAGACTGTCGACAGAACCTTGATTAATTCGAAGGACTATGCGTACAGTAGAGCGTACGAGGGAATTTTTTATTGGAACCTTATTGTGGATTACGCTGGAAATGCCACGGAATGTACAGAGTCTGAACGCCTTGCCCTTGTCGCTCAAGGAAGAGTGCTGAGAGATATTACATATTTCTATGTGGCAAATTATTTTGCGGACGTATATGATGAAACAACTCTTGACAAGTTATGTGTTCCACTTGTAAAATCCTCATCTACTGATGCTCCATCTCCTCAGGTGACAATTGGTGAGTTATATGATTTTTTGGTTGAGGATCTTGAAAAGGCAATTCCTGATCTTCCTGCGACAGGATCTAATATGTTTCATCCTTCAAAGGCTGCAGGCTATGGCCTGTTGGCACGTGTTCAGTTGATGATGGGCAATTATGAAGATGCCTTGAAGAATGCCGAGTCTGCATTGGCATTGAACAGCCAGCTCTTCAGTTGGGTGGATTATTATAATGCAGATAAAGAACGTTTTGACGATCCTACAAATTATACATCTTCAGCTATTTCAAGTTATGGCAATCCTGAAATTAACAACGTAGAGAACTATTTCTTTAAATATCCGTCTATGATGTTTTACAATGGTAATTATGGTTCAGGGTATTATGCTCTTTCAGCTGATCGTGCCGCTCAATTTGAAAAAGGTGATACAAGATTGTTGACTCACTGGAAATATCGTTATTCAACATCTCTCGGAGATTATTATTATGGTATTTATGCAATCTTGCCGAATAAAGGAGGTATCCGCTCCTCTGAGATGTACTATATTAAGGCCGAGTGTCTTGCTCGTACCGGTAATGTCAGTCAGGCAATGAATGTATTGAATACTGTCAGGGCAACACGTATTCTTCCTGAATATTATGAAGAGTTGACAGCGTCTTCAGAAGTGGAGGCGGTTAAGAAGATTACCGATGATAAATTCAATGAGTTCATCCAGAACATAGTTTCGTTTGCAGACCGCAAAAGATTGAATAAGGATTCTCTTTATCAAAAGACTCTTACAAAAACTGTAAATGGCGTGACATATCAGATATCACCTGATTCGCATCTCTGGATAATGCCGTTTCCAGAGAGTGTAATAAATAATCCTGGTAATGCGACAATTACACAAAATACTACTAAATAGGTTATTGTATTTGTTAAAATGCCCCGAAGTCTATGACTTACGGGGCATTTTTATATTGCATTTGAAAAATCAATGCTTACTATGATATCAATGGCCTCTGTCGGGATGTTATCTGGAAGTATTATGAATATTCCCTCTTTGTATTGAGTGAATTTAATCTTTTCACCTGTATCGAAAAGCGTTGCATTTTTTATTTTTGGGGCATTATTATATGGGATAAATATTTCGCGACTGCATTTTTGAGCGATAAGCTGATCAGGAAAGACATGAATCCATAGTGTGTTTCCTTTATGTGTTGTAACACCCCACGGCTGAGGAGGAACAATCGTACTTCTTGTCCCGTAAATTGTACTTCCGTATTTTTCCATCCATTTGCCTATTTCAGCAAGTCGCTCCAAAGCCGCTTGAGGAATTCTTCCGTCAGGCTGAGGGCCGATGTTCAACAGCAGGTTTGCATTGCGTCCTGAAGTGCTTACAAGATAACGTATCAGTTCTCCTGAACTTTTGTAGTTGAGATCTTTTATCTTGTAACCCCATGAGTCGTTCATTGTTTGACAGGTTTCAAGTGGCAGGCTGCTGATACCGCCTTCGTGCCATCCGGATGTATTTTCACCGGGAATATCACGTTCGAAAATTTGAATATTTTCTCCCTCCGCCGGTATCACGTGATGATTGTTCCCAATTAAACATCCTGGCTGAAGTCTGTGAATCAATGAATATAATGTATCATAATGCCAGTTGAAGTCAGCATCCTGATCGTGGTCCCACTGTCCGTCGAGCCAGATGCAGTTGACTTCACCATAGGCGGTCAGAAGCTCCGTCAGTTGTCCGCACATAAAGTCAAGATAACTTTCCCATTTTCCAAGCCCTGGTCTTCCCGTCCCGAGGCCGGTCCTGCCTCTTGGCATATAATCATCTCTGTACCAGTCAAGTATCGAGTAATATAAATGCAGGGCAATACCCTGTTTGTGACATTCATTTGCAATCTCCTTGACAATATCTCTCCCGAATGGTGTGGCTTTGACAATATTGAAATCAGAATATTTTGTGTCAAACAGTGAAAAGCTGTCATGATGTCTGGTTATCAGGCAGATATATTTGGCACCGGAAGCCTTTATTGCAGAAACCCACTCTGCTGCATTGAACCCTGAGGGATAGAATCCTCCTGCGATTTTTTCATATTCTTTGTAGTTGAGATTCTGGTTCTGCATTACCCATTCTCCCTGTCCAAGCATACTGGAAATGCCCCAATGGATGAAAATGCCGAATTTGTTGTCCTGAAAACGCTGTTGAGAAGAGAGGATTTTCTCATCCGGAATGTAATTATTTTCACCGTTTTGACTTTTTACAATGGCATCTTGTGCATTAGCGATTATTGTTTGAGAAAGAGCGGCTGCTACCAGCAGGCATTTCAGTAATAAATGTTTCATTATTCGAAAATTTCAGTTTCAGTTATTATACATGCTTTTTTCAAATTTAATTATTTTATCTATCTTTATTAACTTTTAAAAGAATTTAATATTGTTTGACAGATGAAAATAGCATTAGTAACAGGAGCGACTGCAGGAATAGGGAAGGCAGTTGCACTTTCTCTCGCCAAGGCGGGATATAATTTGATAATAACAGGCCGCAGGGACAAATTGCTTGCAGATGTTTCAAAAGAGATACAGTCAGAAGGAGCAAAGGCCCTTCCGCTTTGTTTTGATGTACGAAACCATCTTGAGGTCCTAAAGTATATCGGAAGTCTCCCCGAAGAGTGGCGGGAAATAGATGTACTTGTTAATAATGCAGGTCTTGCCGTCGGGCTGAATCCGATCTATGAGGGTATTCTTGATGATTGGGAAAGAATGATTGATACAAATGTCAAAGGTTTGTTGTATGTATCGAGGATTGTTTTAAAGATAATGGTTGACCGTAAAAAGGGACATATTGTCAATCTCTGTTCTATCGCCGGGAAACAGCCATACAGAAACGGGAATGTTTACTGTGCTACTAAGCATGCCGTGAATGCCCTGACTCAAAGTATGAGACTGGATCTGTTACCATACGGTATCAGGGTTTCTCAAATTTGCCCCGGAGCTGTAGAAACAGAATTTTCAAAAGTACGATTCAAGGGAGAT
>CAZPLM010000086.1:0-8867 GCA_964587275.1 uncultured Muribaculaceae bacterium
CAATTATGACTGGATGAAGGATTTTTCATTTCTTAACTTCATCAGGGATATTGGAAAACATATTACCGTCAATTATATGATGAGCAAGGACTCTGTCAAAAAGAGACTAAGTGGTGAAAATCGTGAGGGGATGTCATTTACTGAGTTTTCGTATCAGCTTGTTCAGGCTTATGATTTTTTCTGGCTGTATCAGAATAAAGGTTGTAAACTGCAGATGGGCGGGAGCGACCAGTGGGGAAATATTACGACAGGGACCGAATTGATCAGAAGAAAGGCCGGTGGAGAGGCATTTGCACTGACCTGCCCTCTTATAACAAAAGCTGATGGTGGTAAATTCGGCAAAACCGAAAAAGGAAATATCTGGCTGGATGCCCGTTATACTTCACCATACGCATTCTATCAATTCTGGCTCAATGTAAGTGATGAAGATGCCAAAAAATATATCAAGATTTTTACCATGCTTGGCAAAGAAGAGATAGATGGAGCTATTAAAGAGCACGAAGAGGCTCCTCATTTGCGTGTTCTCCAGAAATTGCTTGCAAAAGAGGTTACAATAATGGTTCATGGCGAACAGGAATACAATAAGGCGGTAGAGGCTTCAGGGATGCTTTTCGGCAACTCTACATCTGAGGCGCTGAAGGGTCTTGACGAAGCTACATTCCTTTCAGTATTTGATGGTGTGCCACAGTTCATTCTTAGCAAATCACAACTTCCTGCAAATATTATTGAGATGCTGGCCGTTGATACGAAGGTATTTCCGTCAAAAGGTGAGTGTAGAAAGATGATTCAGGGCGGAGGCCTTTCTGTAAACAAGGATAAAACTTCTGATGCCGAGATGCAGTTGACGGCAGACAATTTGCTTGATGAGAAATATATTCTGATCCAGAAAGGAAAGAAGAACTATTATATTTTAAAATTCGAATAATGGAAAATGAAACAACCAGGCAGCTTAAGGTTGCCAATCAGATAAAGCGCGATATGGCGGAGATAATCCGCAGTCGTGGTATGGCTGCATTTGACGGTGCTCTGGTTACAGTCAGTGGAGTAAAAGTCAGTCCGGATTTTGCACTTGCCAAGATATACATAAGCATTTTTCCATCGGAAAAGAGTGGAAAGGTGATGGAAATGATTGATGAGAAGTCGAAATCTTTCCGTGGAGAGTTGGGGAAAAGGGTTGCAAAACAACTTAGGATTGTTCCTGAGCTTGTCTTTGTCCTTGATGATTCTTTGGATTATGTTGAGCATATAGATGAGCTTCTCAAGAAATGAAGCCTGTTTTCTTCATAGCGAAGAGATATCTTTTTGCAAAGAAGTCGCATAACGTAATTAATATCATTTCAATTATTTCTGCGGCAGGAATCGCTATCGGGTGTGCCGCACTTGTGATAATTCTCTCGATTTACAATGGATTTGATTCGCTTGTAAAGTCTTTATATGAGAGTCATTCTTCCGATATTGAGATTGTAGAGAGTTCGGGGAATGCCTTTTCTCCGCAGGGTGGTGCATTTGATGAGATAAAAAATGATCCAGCGGTGATATCGTTTTGCGAAGCTCTGGAACAAAATGTATTCCTTCGATACGGGAACAGCCAGACAGTGGCGACGGCAATTGGTGTTGATTCGGCTTATACAGTCGTTACGGGTCTTGCCGGCTATCTTATTGAAGGAGATTTCCGGCTTCAGGATAATCAGATAAAGGAGGCTGTCGTTGGACGTTCACTTGCTTCCGATCTTGGTATAAGTACCGCATTTGTCACACCACTTGAGCTTTATTTCCCTTCACGAAACAGTGAGGTGTCACTGTTGAATCCCATGGCTTCCCTGAAAAGCGAAAAAGTGTTTCCATCGGGGATAGTTGCTCTTGATCAGAATTTTGACAGGAAATATATTTTTGTTCCGATTGCAACGTTGAGGTCTCTGTTGGAATATGACAATCAGGTGACTTCTGTCGAGATAGCAATAGATCCTAAATATGTGACATCAGACAGAGGTGTCTCCTCTCAAGTACAAAAGCGTTTTGAGAAGGCTCTCGGAGAGAACTTCAGGGTCAAGAACCGCTTTCAACAAAATGAGTCTTTCTATAAACTGCTGACTTATGAAAAACTGGCTATTTATATCATTCTTCTTTTTATTGTGCTGATTATTTCTTGCAATGTTTTCGGCTCTCTTTCAATGCTTGTCATTGAGAAAAAAGATGATATGGAGATTTTTCGTTCTATGGGAGCACCGGAATCGATGGTTAAGAAGATTTTTATTACAGAAGGATGGATGATTTCATTACTGGGGATGGCCGTAGGGGTTGTTTTTGGTCTGTTGCTCTGTTGGGCGCAACATTCTTTCGGACTGGTCCAAATGCCTGGAAATTTCATTATCAAGGCATATCCGGTTGTGGTAAAAATGAGTGATATTGTTGTAATTGTGGCGAGCGTGGCTTTGATAGGATATCTGATGGCGCATCTGCCATTTATGAGAAAAAGATAAGAGGCTGATCCTTCTAACGGAATCAACCCCCTTCCTTGTGTACTAAAACCTAAACCTGTTATATAGATGCAGGTTATGTCAAAAACGTTGCATCAGCCTGAAAATATTTTTATTTTTTCCAGCCCTGAGCCATCAGGTCCACTTCATTTCCTTCCGGTGTGACCAAAAGTGTGCCTGCCTCAGGTTTGCAGAGATGCCCGATAACATCATAATCGTGGAACTCCTTGTGAAATGCATCGTGTTTTTCAATAGGAAGAGTAAAAATCAATCTGAAGTCATCTCCTCCATTAAGAGCAGCGGTGAGTACATCCATATTGATTTCTTTTGCCATTTCCATGGTCTCATTGGCAATAGGGATTTTCTCAACATAAATTTTTGCTCCGAATCCTGTCATTTTGGCAAGCCTCTTAATACTGTCTGCAAGTCCTTTGGTCTCAAAAATTCCTGATGAAGGGACAAGGTCGGCTTCAATAAATCTTTCGATAGTATTTGAAGGAAGCTCAGGACTGAGGTATGATGCGAGGATGTATTTGTATTTGCTCAGATCCGGCTGCTTTGCTTTTGCTGCCGGGGCTGAAAGAAAGGATGCTTTCTCACGCTCAAGTACATGTTGCCCCATAAAGGCGGCTCCAACATTGTTTGAAAGGCAGATAATATCCATATTTTTGGGTGGAATCCGTTTTTCAAGTATCCTTTTTTTCTGTTCTCCTGTCGCGCTGACACTTATGCTCAGACCGTTGACTGAGGGTACAAGGTCGAGAGAGAGGGATTTTATATTATGTTCTTTTGCCGCTGACAATATGCCGTGCCATAATTCCGCTATGCTTTCATAAGTAAAACGTTTTGAAATGCCGAGAATGACAGAAAGAGATACGGGAGCATAAAATGCGGCGTAAAGCTCTCCAATGGCATTGAGGACGGATTTGTACCCCAGGTGTTTGAGAGGGTTGTAAACCAGATCGAAATCTACTCCTTCAAGCATTATTTTATGTGCAGAAGCACCGCCCGGAATGAGCATGACAGGGGTATTTGTAAAGCCCGTTCCTTCGAAAAGCCGGTCAATTGCTGCCATTTTGCCAATTGCAGAAAATTCTGTATGTTTTTTGCAGGTATCGTTGTTGTTTGTTGATTCCGCCATAATAGTTGAGTTATCTTTTTACAAAAGTAGCGTTTTTAACTAAATAAATTTAACTTTGCATTCCGATGACAAAAAAACAGGAAATAATTGAAGATATAACCAGAAACGAGTATGAGCACGGCTTTGTGACAGATGTCGAGCAGGACTTGATTTCCAAAGGGTTAAATGAAGATACAGTAAGGCTTATTTCTGCTAAAAAGAATGAGCCTGAATGGCTTCTTGAGTTTCGTCTGAAAGCCTATCGTCAATGGATAAAGATGAAAATGCCGGATTGGGCGCATCTTGATATTCCTCCGATAGATTATCAGAATATTATCTATTTTGCAGCACCGAAAGCCAAAAGCGGAAAGACAGAGATAGATCCTGAACTCGCCGCTACTTTTGACAAACTCGGCATTCCTCTTCATGAGAGAAATGTGCTGGGAGGGGTGGCTGTCGATGCAGTATTTGATTCTGTTTCGGTGAAGACTACATTCAGGGAATCTCTCGCGGAAAAGGGGATAATCTTCTGTTCATTTTCAGAGGCGGTCCGGGATTATCCAGATCTGGTCAGGAAATATCTTGCTACAGTCGTACCGGTCGGAGATAATTTCGTTTCGGCACTCAACTCGGCGGTTTTCAGTGATGGTTCATTCTGTTATATTCCAAAGGGTGTTCGTTGCCCGATGGAACTTTCCAGTTATTTCAGGATAAACGCAAGCGGTACCGGTCAGTTTGAAAGGACTTTGATTGTTGCAGATGAGGGATCTTACCTGAGTTATCTTGAAGGATGTACCGCCCCGATGAGGGATGAGAACCAGCTTCACGCCGCAGTTGTTGAGATCGTTGTCGAACAGGATGCAGAGGTCAAATATTCTACTGTTCAGAACTGGTATCCGGGTGATGCCAGTGGCAAAGGGGGTATTTACAACCTTGTGACAAAGAGAGGTATTTGCAGGGGAGCCAACAGCAAACTGTTCTGGACGCAGGTTGAGACAGGTTCAGCTATAACCTGGAAATATCCGAGTACTATTCTGAAGGGTGATAATTCTGTTTCGGAATTTTATTCCGTGGCGGTTACAAACAACTGTCAGCAGGCTGATACGGGTACTAAAATGATCCATATAGGGAAAAATACAACAAGCCGTATTGTAAGCAAGGGTATTTCTGCAGGCAGGAGTCAAAATAGTTATAGAGGAATGGTTAAGGTAATGCCTGGTGCTGAAGGGGTACATAACCATTCTCAATGTGATTCACTGCTTTTGGGAGATAAATGCGGAGCACATACATTTCCCGTCATCGATTGCAGAAACCATTCTGCGGTCATTGAGCATGAGGCTACAACATCCAAGATAAGTGAGGATCAGTTGTTTTATTGCAGACAGAGAGGAATTGCCGAAGAGGATGCAGTAGGTCTGATCATTAACGGATATGCGCGGGAGGTGCTTAACAAACTGCCGATGGAGTTTGCTGTTGAGGCTCAGAAGTTGCTTCAGGTTTCACTGGAAGGATCTGTCGGATAAAATATTATAGAAAATGTTCAGTGTAGACAATATAATTTTTTCAATGGGCGGCATTGGAGTCAGCCTCTTAGAGTTTCTTTCAGTCGTATGCGGTCTGACTTGTGTTTTCCTTGCAGGTCGCGGAAAAGTGCTGAATTTTTATTTCGGATATCTCTATTGTGCGCTGCTGTTCGCCTTGTTTATGCAGAAGCATCTCTATTCCAGTATGATATTGCAGCCCGTATCGCTTATTATAAATATTGTAGGGCATTATAGATGGACGCACCCGCGGGAAAATGAGAAAGGCAGGCATGAGGAACTGAAAGTTTCTGTCCTTTCCTGGAGTCAGAGGGGTATTTATGTTGTTGCTATTGCGCTCCTTGCCTTTTTGTGGGGATGGGCGCTTTCAAATGCGGGAAAGGTCTGGCCGGATGCATTTCCTCCGGCAAAGATCCCTTATCTGGATTCATTTGTGACAATGATGATTCTAACTGCACAGTATCTTTCAGCACAGAAGAAAATTGATTGCTGGGGTGCCTGGTTGATAGTGAATACGACAAATATTATTCTTTACATAATGGCCGGTCTTGTTTTTATGCCTTTGGTGAGTGCGGCTTACCTTATTCTGGCATTTTTCGGATTCGGCGCATGGAAAAAACAATTAAAGTTACAAGATAATGTTACTGAAAATTAAAGATTTATACGCTTCTATCGGCGATAAGGAGATATTGAAGGGAATCAACCTTGAGATCAATGAGGGTGAGGTGCATGCCATAATGGGCCCTAACGGTTCGGGAAAGAGTACTCTTTCTGCCGTGCTTGCAGGACGGGATTCATATAATGTCACTTCGGGTGAGGTGCTTTATGAAGGAGAAAACCTGCTTTCGCTGCTTCCTGAGGAACGTGCATGGAAAGGTATTTTTCTCGGTTTCCAGTATCCGATAGAGATCCCCGGAGTAACAAATGTCAATTTCATAAAGACGGCTGTCAATGAACAGAGAGAACATAAAGGTCTTCCTGCACTTACCGCCGCTGAGTTTCTGAAACTTATGAGAGAAAGGATGGCATACGTTGAAATGGACAGCAGTTTTTCTTCAAGAGGTGTGAATGTGGGATTTTCCGGAGGTGAGAAAAAGCGTAATGAGATATTCCAGATGGCAATGCTTGAGCCAAAACTTGCGATTCTTGATGAGACCGATTCAGGGCTGGATGTGGACGCTTTGAGAATTGTCGCAAATGGTGTTAACAAATTGAAGAAACCTGATACCTCTACAATAGTTATTACACACTACGAGAGACTGTTGGATTATATTGTGCCTGATTTTATTCATGTGCTGTATAAGGGCCGGATAATCAAGACGGCAGGGAAGGAACTTGCAAAGGAGATAGAGGAGAAAGGTTATGACTGGTTGATTAATGAGGCCGAATAATGAAAGATCAATTTATATATTCCCCTAAAATTGCACAGGAGTTCAGGTGCAAGGTCCCCTTGAAAGAGACCAGGCAGCTGTTTGAGATAAATGGAGTGGTGCAAGGGACAGGAAAGCCGTTTTCTCTTGTTCTTAAGGAGAATGAGGTGATGCAGGAAATGCTCCAACTTATCAGTGTCAGAGCGTCCGATGATATCCATCCGGTATTCGGGGATAGTATTCAGGATGACGGAAAAACGGAAGAGTTGAGTTTCGCGAACAGATACGAATTTGGAAAGAATTCGCAGGGACGGATATTGCTTTGCTCACATACTTTTTCTCTTGACAGGTTCAAGACAGTCGAGAAAGTTTCAATAAAGATGGATGAGGGTGCGGCTGTTCAATTTATCGTAATGCAGAATGAGCATAACAAATCACTGCACGACACTTTCTTTGATATTGAGATGGATGGTGGCTGTTCATTGCAGATGGTATTTCTTTCGCTCCATGGGGGAGAGATTACCAATAATTTGAGGATTAATATGAATGGTGAACATTCCGATTGTGAGTTGAGCGGACTTTATCTTACTGATTCAAAACAGTCTATGACAACCAGGGTAGAGTTGAACCACAATAAGCCGGGTTGTCGCAGTAACCAGCTTTTCAAAGGGATACTTGACGACCAGGGTATTGCAAGGTTCTATGGGAAAATAAAGGTGGCTTATGATTCACAAAAAACCGAAGCATATCAGGCTAACCATAATTTACTGCTTTCAGATGGGGCTGTTGCGTATTCGGAGCCACAACTTGAAATCTATGCTGATGATGTAAAATGCAGCCATGGAGCCACGATCGGACGACTTAATGATGATGAACTTTTCTATATGAGAACCAGGGGTATTCCGGAGGCTGAAGCAAGGTTGTTGCAACAGATGGCTTTTGCTTACGAAGTGCTGTCAAAAGTATCAAATGAGGAGTTGAGGGAGAGAATGCGACTGCTCGTTGAAAAACGCCTCAGGGGAGAATTCTCACAATGTAAAAACTGCAGTAAGAATTGCTGTTAGGGCAATTGTTATTTTTTTTGTTGAAAACTCGGGTTTATTACTCGGGCAAGGCCTGTTATTTTGATGTAAATTGCAATTTGCTGAACTATTTTGTATGACGACATATAATTATCAAGAAGCTCTCAATGAGTGCGTTAAATATTTTAACGGCGATGAACTCGCTGCTAATGTGTGGATTAACAAGTATGCTCTTAAAAATTCCGCAGGTGAACTATTCGAGAAAGATCCGGATCAAATGCATAGACGGCTCGCCAAAGAATTTGCAAGAATAGAAAAAAAATATAAAAATCCACTTTCTGAGGAGGAGATCTATCAACTGCTCAAAGGCTTTAAATATATCATACCACAGGGAGGTCCTATGAGCGGAATAGGGAATGATTTTCAGGTGGCTTCCCTGTCAAATTGCTTCGTAATCGGGAATGATCATCCGGCTGATTCCTATGGAGGTATTATGAAAATTGACGAGGAGCAGGTACAATTGATGAAGCGCAGAGGTGGTGTTGGACATGACCTGTCTCATATCAGACCGGCCGGAAGTCCTGTTTTAAACAGTGCGCTGACTTCAACAGGTGTGGTTCCGTTTATGGAAAGGTATTCCAATTCGACACGCGAAGTGGCTCAGGATGGTCGTAGAGGCGCCTTGATGCTTACCATTTCGATAAAGCATCCTGATGCGGAGAATTTTATTGATGCAAAGATGGAACACGGAAAGGTAACCGGGGCGAATGTTTCCGTAAAGATAGATGATGATTTTATGCGCTCCGCCCTTGGGGGTAAGCCGTACAGACAGCAATATCCTGTTTATGGAGATAAACCGAAAGTCGTTCGGGAGATAGATGCAGCTTCCCTATGGCGCAAGATTATACATAATGCATGGAAATCAGCTGAACCGGGGATACTTTTCTGGGACACTGTGTTGAGAGAATCAGTTGCTGACTGCTATGCGGATAAGGGTTACAGGACGGTAAGCACAAATCCATGTGGTGAGATTCCGCTTTGTCCGTATGATTCGTGTCGACTGATCGCCATCAATCTTTATTCGTATGTGAATAATCCTTTTACAGATAAAGCGAAGTTTGATTTTAAGCTTTTCAGAGATCACTGCGGCAAGGCGATGAGGCTGATGGATGACCTTGTGGATCTTGAGATGGAAAAGATTGACAAGATTCTTCAGAAAATACAAAGCGATCCTGAAGATGATGATGTGAAGAGGACAGAATATGAACTTTGGGAGAAAATAAGAAAAAAGTCTCTCGGCGGTCGCAGGACCGGGCTTGGAATTACAGCAGAGGGCG
>CAZPLM010000087.1:0-8838 GCA_964587275.1 uncultured Muribaculaceae bacterium
GAGAGGAAAGCACTTCCTTTTGCAACAGACGGCATTGTCATTAAGGTAAATGAGCTGAATTTTCAGAAAATGCTTGGATTTACCTCAAAATCACCGAGATGGGCAACCGCATTTAAATTCAAACCGGAACAGGCCCTGACCAAACTTTTGTCAATTGATTATCAGGTCGGTCGTACAGGGGCAGTGACGCCTGTGGCAAACCTCGAACCGGTACTGCTCTCAGGCACAATAGTAAAAAGAGCAACTCTTCACAATAAAGATCAGATGGATCTCCTCGACATCAGAATTGGAGATTCCGTATATGTAGAAAAGGGAGGGGAAATAATTCCTAAAATCACTGCTGTAGAAATCAGCAAAAGGCCTGCAAATGCAATGGTCCCCGATTTCCCGACTACTTGCCCTGATTGCGGCACTCCACTTGAATCTGATGAATCACAATCCAAGGTATACTGTCCAAATTCCCTCTGTCCTACCCAGATCAAATCAGGTTTCCTGCATTTTATTTCCAGGAAAGCAATGAATATTCTGGCAGGAGAAGCCACAATTGATCAACTCTATCAAAAAGGTTTTATACGTAGATTTCCCGATCTCTATGGACTGAGCGAAGATATGCTAATGACACTTGACGGATGGAAAAAGAAATCAGCCGACAATTTCCTGGAAAGCCTTGATGAGTCTAAAATAACTCCATTTTTCAGAGTTCTCTACGCACTTGGGATCAGACATGTTGGTGAAACGACCGCTAAAATGCTTGCATCCAAATATATGAGTATTGAAGGCCTCGCACGTGCCACAAAAGATGAACTTGTTGAAACTGACGAAGTCGGAGATATTATGGCCGACTCTATAATCAGTTACTTTGCCAAACCTGAAAACAGAAAACAAATTGAGGAATTAAAAACAGTCGGCTTGAGATTTCAGGTAGATAAAAGTGAGAATAAAAAGATATCGGATGCGCTTAATGGCAGTACTTTTGTTGTATCAGGGATTTTTTCAATACCGAGAGATGATATAAAGAAAATGATCGAGGCAAACGGAGGAAAGAACTCAGGCTCAGTAAGCGGCAATACTGATTACTTACTGGCAGGGGACAAACCTGGACCGGAGAAGTTGAAGAAGGCTGAAAAACTTGGAATAAAAATCATCGATGAGAATGAATTTAACTTATTAGTTAACAATCAATAATGAATGAAATTAAACTAACTGACGACATTTATTATGTCGGTACAAATGACAGAAAAAAGCACTTGTTTGAAAACAACTGGCCACTTCCAAATGGAGTTGCATACAACTCGTACCTTATTAAAGATAATAAAAGTGCATTGATTGACACCCTTGAGTTCGGCTCAAAACCGGACTACTTTGAGGAGATCGACTCGATCCTCGACGGACGTCAACTTGATTATATAATAGTCAACCATCTTGAACCTGATCACTCCAGCATGATCGGACTCACACTTGAACACTATCCTGAAGCGAAAATTGTTTCTAATAAAGTCGCGCTGAAATTACTTGGAGAATACTACACTGTCCCTGAAGAAAGGACCTTATGCGTAGGTGAAGCAGACTGCCTTGAACTTGGCAGTCATTCTCTTTCATTTGTCATGATACCATGGGTTCACTGGCCTGAAACAATGATCACTTACGAAAAAAGCAATAAAGTGGCATTCACCTGCGATGCATTCGGCTCATTCGGAGCTCTTGACGGAGCAGTATTTGATGATGAGACGGATTATACGAAATATGATGACGAGATGCGCAGATACTACTCGAATATAGTCGGCAAATATTCACTTAATGTACAAAAGGCATTTGATAAACTTTCCGGGACAGAAATCAGGATCATAGCTCCTTCTCACGGGCTTATTTGGAGGACAAATACCGCACATGTACTTGATCTCTATCATAAATGGTGCAATTATGAATCTGAAAAGGGTGTAGTGGTTGCATTTGCCTCAATGTACGGCAACACTGAAAAAATGGCTGATTTTATAGCCCGCAAACTTGCTGAAAATGGCATTAAAAAGATAAAGGTATTTGACGTTTCAAAGACCCATGTTTCATTTATTTTAAGTGAAATATGGAAATATAACGGACTTATCCTTGGCTCCTGCGCATACAATGGAGATATGCACCCTCAGATGTCATTCCTTTGTCATGAACTTTCAATAAGCAATCCGAAAGGAAAAGTCTTTTCAATATTCGGCTCGTCAACATGGAATGGGGCCGGATATAAGGCTCTCTCCGCATTTGCTGAAAAACAGGGATGGGAAATAACAGGTCCCGCAGTCCAGAATCTTGGCAGAGCTACTGATATTAAAATAAGCGGACTTGAAGAACTTGCAAAAGATTTTGCATCAAAACTTTAGTGATATGGAAGAACTTAAGGCAGGCATGACTTGCAAATGCATCAAACTTGTCAAATATGAAGATACGGCAATTTCCTATGATTCGGGAGCGCTTGCGGTATTTGCAACACCTGCGATGGTCTCGCTTATGGAAAAAGCCGCATTTACCCTTGCAAAGGAAAAAGGAGTTGACACAGTTGGCACAGGGCTGAATATCCAGCATTTGAGAGCATGCAAAGTCGGTACTGAAGTCTATTCAATTGCAACAATTACTGGGATTGATGGCAAACGAATTGAATTTGACGTCGAAGTATTTGACAATAAAGGAATTTTAGGAAAAGGTACACACACAAGATATATTATTTCCGATACGGAGAAATTTATGAGCAGACTCTGATTAAGATGAGCTTTTTCAATGACATATCATTCGTTTACAAGAAAGTCGTCAAGTTTATAACTGATGATATCTGGCGTCTTGATTTTTCTGAACTTGGCAGATTTAAGAATAATCTGATCAGACACTTGAAAATCGGTATTATTACCGCACGTAATTCATCATCACTTAGAGTGGGGCGCGAGGCTGTCTTTCTGAGTTTTTTCGGAATGCTTGCCACTGTACCGTTTGTTGCAGTAATATTTGCAGTAGCCAGTAGCTTCGGCCTTGATAAAGAACTTAGTGATCTGTTATACAATTCATTCCCTACAAGTACGCAGTTGATCAATGCTATTTTGGGCTGGGCCAGAAATGTTCTTAACACTATCCACAGTGGGACATTCGGCTGGATCAGTTTTCTTACTTTCGTATGGATGATTTTCTGGCTGATGCTTTGCGTTGAAGATGCATTCAACAGGATATGGAAGGTTGAAAAATCCAGAAATCTGATTAAACGTTTTTTTGTATATATAACAATTCTATTTTTAGCTCCATTCGTACTGCTGATGTTCCTTTACGGAGGTGCATACTATGCAAGTTTTGTCAATTCTCTAAATCACCTCGGTGTCATAGACTTCATAACTTCGAAACTGTACTGGGTTGTCTTTTATGTAGGTACTGTTATAATAATGGCAACCCTTTACAAGCTTATTCCCCATTCCAAGGTCTATTTCACCCCGTGTCTCAAGGCTTCCGTTATTTCAGGACTTGCATTTGTCTTAATTCAGTATCTTTACCTTGAGACGCAGTTGATGGTAACAAGATTGAGCACAGTTTACGGCATATTTGCGGCAATACCGCTTTTTATGATATGGATGAATTTCTGCTGGAACATTATTTTATATGGAGCAAGCCTCTCATACGCATTCCAGCATGTAAATGACTACAATCCCGAAATTGACGGGAAAAAATAATTTTTGCAGTTACAACAAATTGACAGCTATACTAATATGTTTACCGAAGAAGACGACGATTTAATCAAGAGGGAATTTGAAGGACTGCGGATTGCAAGCCTGAAAAGATGCGCTGATCAGGAACAGTACGAACTTGTAATCAAGGCTTTTGAATTTGCGAATGAAGCACACAGGGGTGTAAGAAGGCGCTCCGGTGAGCCATATATCCTTCACCCTATCGCTGTGGCAAAAATCGTTGTTCAGGAGATAGGACTCGGATGCAAGTCAATTTGCGCCGCACTTCTCCACGATGTGGTTGAAGACACGGAATATACGGCAGATGATATCCGCAAGATTTTTGGTGATAGAATAGCCCTGCTTGTAGATGGTCTGACAAAGATCAAGACAGCTCTCGATAATGATAATGTGACTGAGACAAAGAGTCTTCAGGCAGAAAATTTCAAGCGAATCCTTTTGACCCTGAACGACGATGTCAGGATCGTCCTTATAAAACTTGCTGACCGCCTGCATAATATGAGGACTATTCAATACATGCCAGAGTATAAAAGAGAGAAGATCCTCAGTGAGACAATGTATGTCTTCATTCCTCTTGCACACAGGCTCGGACTATATAATATCAAAAGCGAGATGGAAAACATCTGGCTTAAAAATAAGGAACCTAATATTTATGAAGGCATTGAGAATCAACTCGCTCAAGTAATGCATGAAAAAGGTGAGATAATAGACAACTTCATTGAGCCTGTTCAGGACATTCTCACCAAAGCCGGATATAAGTTTAAAATCGTCAAAAGGATGAAGACTCCATATTCTATCTGGAGAAAAATGGAGACAAAAAAGATTCCTTTCAATGAAATATTTGACCTTTATGCAGTAAGGATAATTTTTGAAGCCAAAACCGGATTTACTGAAAGAGAGCAGTGCTGGCAAATCTTCACTTTGATCACAAATAAATACAAATATAAACCAGAGAGAACCAGAGACTGGGTAAACGAGCCGAAAATTAACGGATATGAGGCTCTCCATCTTACAGTTATGGCCGGAGGAAACTGGATTGAAGTGCAAATTCGCAGCGAGAGGATGAATGCAATTGCTGAAAGAGGAGTTGCTGCCCACTGGGCATATAAGAAAGGCGGCGATGGAAACACCACAAACAGCGAAAGGGATCTTGACGTATGGCTGAGATATGTCAGGGATATTCTGGAAAATCCTGATGCGAACGCTCTTCAATTTCTCGACAACTTCCATAAAGAATTACTTACAAGCGAAATATATGTCTTTACACCTAAGGGAGAAGCAAAAAGCCTTGCCAAAGGCTCTACGGTACTTGATTTTGCATACAGCATACACACAGCTGTAGGTAACCGGGCAATAGCGGCAAAAGTAAATTTAAGGCTTGTTCCACTCTCTTATGTATTGTCCAACGGAGACCAGGTGGAAATAATCACCTCTGAAAACTCCAAACCAAAGCGTGAATGGCTTGACTTCCTTCACACAAACAAAGCTAAAGCCATTGTAATCAACGCATTAAAAGATGATACTAAAAACAACATTAAGGATGGAATGCAGATTCTCAAGACAAAGCTCGCTGAACACAATATTACTGTCCAGACAAGAGTCATCAAGAAACTTGTCGACTATTACAAACTGAGCGGAGGCAAAGAAGAACTTTACAATAAAATTGGGATAGGAATAATCGACCTTTCTGACCTTGAAAAAGCACTTAAGACAAATGCCGGTACGAGAAACGTGATGATGTGGGGTGTAAAATTGCTCAACCCTATTAAGAAAATCGGAAAAATTGATGAGAAGGAAGACTATATCCTAAAGGAAAATATGGATGAGGGGACTATCTCATTCAAAATGGCAGAATGCTGCCACCCTATTCCGGGAGATAATGTTGTAGGATTCATCAATGATGACAACAGCGTGACAATTCACAAAAAGAGTTGTTCCGTCGCAACCGACCTTGCAGCGACAAATGGAGACAAGATAGTATCCGTCAAATGGAGCAAGCACTTCATGATGTCCTATCTGGCACGAATTTCTATTAATGGTATTGACAGACTCGGGGTAATAAATGAACTCACAAAAGAGATATCTCTTGTCCTCGGAGTTAATATCAGGAAGATACTTATTGAAACTCATGATGGTATCTTTGAAGGATATATAGATTTATATGTACATAACACAGATGACCTTGATCAGTTGATCAAATCTTTGAAAAAGATCAAGGGGCTTGAAAATGTAATTAGAACAGACGTTAAGTAAATGAAAGAGAGAATAATATCCGCATTATGCATTTGCATTACAGTATTATGCTGTATAATATCGAGATCCTGCGCAAACACTACAACCCCACCGAGCGGAGGTCCTAATGATACAATTCCTCCTGTCCTGTTAGAGGTTAAACCTGAAAACAATACGACAAATTTTCCAAAAGTTGATGCAGGCATAAGCCTTATTTACAATGAATATACTGTCGTCAAGACTGCATCTGACATATATGTATCCCCTCCACAAAAGAGAAAGCCTAAGACAAAGGTCAAGGGAAAGGCTATAATTCTCTCATTCAGAGATACTCTCGCTGACAGCACTACATATACAATCGATTTCGGAAACGCTCTTGCAGACAACAATGAGGGAAATCTGGCGCCGAGACTTGTCTATACATTTTCTACAGGAGATGAAATAGATTCGATGTATCTCACAGGCTCAATTGTCGACTGTCAGACACTCCTTCCGGTTAAAGGCGTGCTTGTAACACTCTTTGATGACTTTGCCGATTCAGCCTGTATGTTGAAGAACCCTGCAGCCGCCACGAAATCGGATGCCTGGGGCTATTTCGTAATAAGGAATGTCAAGCCAAAACCATATATGCTGTATGCTTATACTGATGAGGATCAGGACAATAAATATATGTTGGAAACGGATAAAATTGGGTTTATAGACTCAATCATCATACCCTCTAAAATTGTCCGCGATTCAATATACGAACTTGGTTCTTTCGATATGAAAGATACACTTAAATGCAGAAACAGAAATGCGGAGTATACTATACGGCTATTCCAGGAATACAACACCAGGCAATATCTCAAGAGCAGCGGAAGAATTGATGAAAAAATGGGATATCTCTCATTTTCAGCCCCAAATGTCGAGATTAATTCGTTTCAAATAATGGGGGTAGATTCTTCTGATATGATAATCCAGTATACAACTCCGACCAAAGACAGTCTCAATTTTTGGATTAACAATGATTATCCACTCGAAGACAGTCTTTTAGTGTCATTGAGATATATGAAAACTGATTCTTCCGGCGTTATGAAAATGACAAATGAGGATGCGGCGATAGTTCTTGCAAGAAAGAAAAGTCTGACTGCTGAAGAAAAGGCAAAACAAAAAGCCGACACCCTCATCTCGATGAATACATCATTCACACCTGAAACAGTCGAGCAGTGCGGAATCAAGATAACATTTAATTATCCGCTTCTAACCTGTCTTTCAGACTCCATTAGTTTGATCATAACAAATCCAAAAAACCAGAGCGATACGACCTCAGCCATGTTCACTGTGGACACGACAGATCTGAGAATATACAATTTGCAGTATAACGGTGAGTACAAACAGGGTTACAAATATTTATTCAACCTTCCCGATAAGATATTCTATGATCTGTATGGACGTTTCAACAAAAAGAAGACAATTGAAGTCACTCTGCCAAATCCGGACAATGTCAGTTCAATGAAATTGAACGTACATAATGCAAACACAAGGTATATCATTGAACTGATGGACTCCAACAGGTCCAAAGTATTCAGGACATACATAATCACTTCAGACTGTTCTTTGTATTTCCCATACCTTGCTCAGGGACAATATACATTCAGGATAACTGAGGATAAAAACAATAACGGCATCTTTGATACCGGAAATTTCATGAAGAAACAACAGCCGGAGAAAGTGATTATGTTCAAGCTTCCGAGCGGACAGGATTTTATTGAAATACCTGAAAAAACCGATATCGAACAGGACTTATATCTGTAATAAAATGAAGCGAATATTTATTATACTGATTATTGCCCTGTCAAGCGCAGTTGTTTGCAAATCCAACCTTATGGCGCAGACCGATTTGACCAATGTCGGATTTGACCGAGAAAGAGAAATGAATGTGCTAAGTCAAGACAGTGTCAAGGTCGTGAAGAAATATAAATCACTGCACATGGTCGGGATAAGATACTCTTATGGTCTGTGCAGCGCAAGAGTAACGCCTGATATGGGCACCCACATGATCCAGTGCCCGTTAAGTTTTTCAGTACTGTACACATATTATAACGCCCTTTGGGATATGATGCCAAATTTCGGCATCCAGTTGGGATTTAATTATGGAGAAGAGGGTATCGAAGCTGATTATATGGATTCTGATATGTTTAAAGTAGCTTCTGTCCATCTTGTTTCACAATTTAAATTTGATTTTTCAAGATTCAGATTGTTAGCAAATGTAGGACCATATTTCGGCTATCGACTCAGTAATGCAAGAGAAAACGGCGAATGGAACAGGTTTGACAACAGATATGATTACGGCATAATGGCGGGATTGGGATTTGCAGCTATTTTCGAACCTTTTGAAATCCAGGTGGAGGGAAATTACAAATTCTCCCTCACATCAATGTATCACGTCAATAAATACAGCGATCAATACTGGCTTCTCGCCTACCCGTCAAATATTATGTTGAGCGTCTCACTATTTGTCCATTTATGGTAAAAATGACTGTACAAAATATCATCTGCGATGTCAAGGGGACGAAAATCGGCCATAACAATCCGATTGTAATTCAAACAATGTGCAACACACACACTGCCGACATTGAAGCATCAGTAACACAATGCAGAGAACTTTCAAGGGCAGGATCCGGTATGATTCGCCTCACCACACAGGGGATCAGGGAAGTAGAGGCTTTGAAAGAGATCAAAAAGAGACTCTCGGACGAGGGCATTGAAACACCTCTTGTTGCAGATGTCCATTTTTCTGCCGATGTCGCACTTGCTGCCGCCATGGTTGCAGATAAGGTAAGAATCAATCCGGGAAATTTTTCAAAAGACCCTCTCCTCGCAATCAGTAAATTCGAACAATTGACAGATATTTGCG
>CAZPLM010000088.1:0-6222 GCA_964587275.1 uncultured Muribaculaceae bacterium
AATTTCAAGATAGAATCATCTAAAGTTAATCCTCAGTCGCTTCTGCAAGTTTCATATATAGGTATGAGACCGCAGGAATTACCTGTTGGTAATAGTAGCAAGTTGAATATCATTTTGGCTGATATGTCCGAACAGATCGAAGAGGTAATGGTTGTAGCCTATGGCGTTGTTAGAAAAGAGGCTTATACCGGTTCAGCTCAAGTGATTAAGGGAGATCAGATTATGGGTGAGGCTTCTCCGCTTACAGCAGAGAAAGCATTACAGGGATATGTCGCCGGTGTCAGAGTAACACAAACTGATGGACAGCCGGGTGCAAAAGCAACAATTCAGATCAGAGGTATTGGATCTATCAACGGTAATCTTGAACCTTTGTATGTCATTGACGGAGTTCCTATGGTATCAGGTGATATGTCTCAACTTATCTCATCAAATGTTATGACAGCATTGAATCCGGATGATATTGAGTCTATGACTGTTTTAAAGGATGCTGCTGCAACTTCACTTTATGGTTCAAGAGCTGCAAATGGTGTTGTTATTATTACAACAAAACAGGGAAAAGCAGGAAAAACCATATTTAATGTAGATTATGAACACGGATGGACCAAAACTGCAATGAAGCATGAATTGTTTGGTGAATATCTTAATGGTACTGAATATACTCAATATGCTCTGGAAGGACTAAAAAACAGGTATCTATACGATAGAAAAGCATTACCCGGGCAGGCAAGTTATGTTGCAGGGAATACAGAAATGAATGAGGCTGCACTCAATTATGCTTATTCAAATTTAAATTCTAAAGCTAAAGTTATCCACCCTGATGATACTTTTGACGGTACATTTAATTATGCTACTGCAGACAGGAGTAAATACTTGACCAATGCAAGAAATACCGATTGGGCCAAACAGTTGTTTAAAGCAGGTAAAGAGGACAGAGTAAATGTTTCGGCAAGAGGTGGTGATGATAAAATGAAATTCTTTACCTCACTCGGCTATTTCAATCAGGTCGGATTACTTCCAAGCAGCAGTTTTGAGCGTTACACCGGTAAGATTAATATTGACAATAAAGTAAGTGATATATTCAATTTTTCTATCAATGAGTCTATTGCATATACAGATCAGTCTGGCACCTCTTCAGGTGGCTATTATTCAAATCCTATCTGGGGCGTAAAAAACTTAAACCCTACTGCTCCTGTATTTGCATCTGAGGGTGTATATTATCGTTACCCGGGTTTCATTACCAAGATTCCAAACTATGTAAAGAACGTCCAGGAAGAAGTCAAGAAATCTCAAAATTTCAGGAGTATAAGTAATCTGACACTTAATCTAAACTTTACTAAATGGCTCTCATTCAGAAGTGTGAACGGATTGGATTATATTAATTTGATAGAGAGAAGCGAGGCTGGCATAGACAGTCATGATGGCAGAAATGAAAATGGCGATTTGGCAGAAGTATTTACGAAGATAATTGATATTACCACATCTAATACTCTTAACTTCAATAAGGCATTTAACAAACATCGTGTAAGTGCTGTATTGGGATATGAGGCTAAGAAAAATCATTATAAATATTTTTACGGCGAAGGTACCGGTTATATTTCTGATAATTTCCTTGAACTTGACAACGCTGCTCAGGCAGTTGAGGTCGGCGGCTCATACACTGATGATAGACTTGTATCTTATTTAGCAAAAGGTGATTACAGCTATAGTGACAAATACTATTTCTCAGCAAGTTATAGAATGGATGGTTCTTCAAGACTGGCGAAGGATGAGAGATGGGGAAATTTCTATGCGGTATCTGCAGCGTGGGATCTTTCAAAAGAAGGCTTCCTTGCAGGTAATGAGAATATTAATAATTTAAGATTGAAAACTTCTTATGGGACAACAGGTAATTTACCGACAGGATTATACCAATCACAGGCGCTTTTCTCTTTCACAAGAAAATATAATGGCGATCCTGTATTTTTTCTGAGCAGTGTAGGTAATCCTAAATTGACATGGGAACATTCATATACATTGAATTTTGGTATAGACTACTCACTGTTTAATTCCCGTCTTCAAGGTTCCATAGAATATTATAACAAGATAACAGACAACCTTTTGAATAATGCCGCCGTTTCTGCGAATACGGGTTTTTCTAGTATTTTGGTGAATGAGGGCAAACTTGCAAACAATGGTGTTGAACTAACTATCAACAGCCGCAATATAGTATCAGGCGGTTTTACATGGAATACTGATTTTAATATTTCATGGATGAAAGCTACTGTTAAGAAACTGAATGATGATATCATCTCTGCACCTCTGATTTTCAGAGAGGGAGAGAATCTTTTCTCATTCTATGCAAGAGAGTGGGCCGGTGTTGATTCACAGACAGGACAACCATTGTGGTATGTTAATAATTATGGTCCGGATGGCAAAACACCTGATGGCGGCAGGGAAACAACGAGTGACGTTTCAAAGGCCAATCGTGTTGTTTTGTCTAAATCATATCCATCATTGTATGGTGGTTTGACTAATAGATTTTCTTTTAAGGGAATTGAAGTTTCATTCTTATTTACATTCACACTTGGCGGACACATGTATCATAATCTTGACAGATTGAATGCTGATGGTAAATACATTGGGACATATAATCCTACCAAGAGAGCTCTTGACGGAGTATGGCAGAGCCCGGGCGATGATGCATCAAAGCCTCTGATTATTTATGGTAATCCATATATGCCTGAGACTCAGTCAAGCAGATATATCCTTTCTACTGACCATTTAAGACTTAAAAATTTATCAGTATCATATAATTTACCTAAGAAGTTTATTAATAAATTCAAAATTTCTAATTGCAAGATATTCTTTAATGGAACAGATCTGATTACTTTCTATAAGTATGATGATATTAATCCTGAAGTCAGCTATTCAGGGTACACTAATGCAGGATCAAGATATCCGGCTCTTAAATCTTTCAGATTAGGACTTAACATTCAATTTTAAGCATTAACAATGAAAACAATTATAAATAAAGTAAAATTATTGTGTTTATTATTTACAGTAATTTTAATAAGTTCTTGTGGAAATGATTTCTTAGATGTATCTCCTTCCACAAATGCAGGTGATGCGAATCTTATAAATAATGCCGATGATTTGAGGACTGCCACAAATGGTACATACGAAACTCTTACTAGCTCAGCTTATTATCAAGGTTACTATACATTTATTGCAGATTTAATGGGAGACCTGCTCTATGAACCAACATGGGGAAGTCAGCATCTAAAATTCTATTATGCATACGGTTTCAGCAAAGTGAAGGCAGAAACAAGTATTTTTAGAAATACTTATCTTGGAATTCATAATATAAATATCATTCTTCAGAAAGCTGAAAAACTGCAGGAAACAGCAGAGGTTAAATCATATATATCAGAATTACGGGTTCTAAGGGCGATGATGCATTTTGATCTTGTCAGAATGTATGGACCTCTTTACAGTAATCTTGGTAAAGGCGATATTAAGGCTGATGCTCTTGGAATTAGAATCTCAACGGAACCGATTAAAGATTTGCGCGTCTCTTTCTATAGAGATAAAACATCTGATGTCTATAATTTTGTTTGCACGGAACTCGAGGAATCTTTACCATATATGTCTAAAACAAAGGCTAATGGATATTTCGATTACTGGTCGACTGAGGCCTTGCTCGCAAGGGTATATCTCTATATGGAAGAGAATGATAAGGCTTTCAATGCAGCTGTAGATGTTATTGAAAACAGTGGAAGATCATTATATTCAATAGATGATTATGTTGCCTCTTTTGGAATGGAATATGGCAGTGAATCGCTTCTTGAGCTTGCTACATCTGTTACAGATAATGCCGGTTATGATGCGCTTGGATGGATTTGCTCGGGAAAAGGATATAAAACCGCAGTGCCTACTGCAGATTTTCTGAAGTTAAAAGATGAGAATCCTGACGATATCCGTTTCCAGCTCTTCGTTTACTCTACTAAGGATAAATGCTATTATATTTCTGACAAATATCCCGGACGTGACGGCAATGTCAAAATTAACAATCCAAAGGTATTGAGACTCAGTGAGATGTATTTGATAGCTGCTGAGAGTGCATTTAAAAATGGTAATTCAAGTAAGGCAGGCAAATACCTGAGTGATCTCAGAGAGCACAGGACAAACACCGATCCACGTAAATATGAACAGTCGATTACACTTGATGACGTACTGTTCGAGAGAGCGCTGGAACTTTTTGGAGAGGGACACAGGGCATGGGATTTATGGAGAAATCAGAAATCTGTTGTAAGATATACCTCACCCGAAGAGAAGGACGCAAAAGGTCATTCAGATTATTTAACTGATGGCGTTATTAAATTTGATTTCTATCAGACAATATACCCTATTGCTGAGAGTGAACTTGTTCTATTGCCGGAAAGTGATAGAAGTACTCAGCAAAATCCCGGTTATTAATAGTTAATCAACATTATGAAGAAATATATTTTGACATTAATACCAATGGTATTATGCTGTGTCATGCTATCAGCTCAACAGCAAATTAAATATCAGGAGCCGCCAAAGGCAATAAAAGATCTTATTCTTGCGCCCGGTGTACCATACATGAGTGTAAGCCCTTTAAAAAACTCATTCATAACTATGGAATATACGGATATTCCGACTATTCACGATATGGCAATGGAAGAGTATAAACTTGCCGGTGTAAGAGTGTTGGCCAAGACAAACTCACAACGCTTCAATACAAAAATCCATAAAATTGAATTAAAAACTATTCAGGGCCGCATTTCTAATGCCATGGAGGGTGAAATAACCGGAATCCCTTCAGGAATAGATATAGTAAAAGCTATCTGGTCTCCAAACGGTGAATACCTGTTATTACTGACAGAGGAAAATAGTGGGATTATGATGTGGCTTGCAGATACAAAAACATTGATAGCAAAGAGATTATCTGATAGACCATTAAATCTTTTCTTCGGAAGTAGAATGATAGAATGGTCACCTGATTCAAAACAAATTGCCGTCGCATTTGTTCCTGCCGGCAGAGGACCTAAGCCTGCTATTGATAATATGGAAATTGTACCTGTTATTCAAGAGACAGATGGACAGAATAATCCGACAGAGACTTATCAGGATTTATTAAAAGATAAGTACAGCGAAATTTTGTTTGATTATTATGCTCAATCTGAACTCTCTATTATTTCCATTGCCGATATGTATGAGAAACAAATAGGGAAGATGGGCATTTATTCTATGATTCAATACTCTCCTGACGGTTGTTATATGTTAACTCAACAAATTCATGCACCATACTCGTATGTAGTGCCTTATCCATATTTCCCTACTACTACTTCAGTAATGGATTTAAATAGTGATCGAACATATACTGTTTTTGAAAAGCCGCTGGTGGAGACTGATTTTATTAATAAAAATTCAACTTCTCCATATCCGCGTAATTATGGCTGGCGTGCAGATGCTTCTTCTACATTGTATTGGGTTGAACCTCTTGATGGCGGTAATGGAAGGACTGAGGTCGATTACAGAGATAAGATCGTTTGTGCGAATGCTCCATTTAATGAAGGCAGTGAACTAATGAAATGTCAATATCGTTTCAGAGATATTTCATGGGGAAATGACAAAAATGCCTTTGTACTTATGTACAATTACGCAACAAGGACAAAAAATCTGGTTTTAATATCACCTTCAGAAAATAGAGTAATTAAGGAGATTTATTCTATAAGTAATGAAGAATTATATGAAGACCCCGGACGTCTTGTAATGGATCTGAATCAAAAAGGTAATTATGTCGTATTAAGCAGTGATAATTACAAATCGGTATATTTGAACGGAAACGGTTATTCACCTGACGGAGCTCTTCCATTCATCGATCGGCTGGACTTAAATACACTTAAAAAGACGAGATTATGGAGATCTGATGATCCTTATTTTGAAAAACCGGTTGAGTATATTGATATGTCTAAAGGACTCTTCATATCTCAGCGTGAAAGCAATGATGAGAATCCAAATTATTATCTGAAAAATATTAAAAATCCGAAAAAGGTTAAAACTGTTCAGCTTACATTCTTTGACAACCCGTATGAGTCGATGAAAGGTGTAACAAAGCAACAGGTCGAGTACCTGAGAAAGGATGGGGTAAAGCTAAGTGGAACTCTTTATCTTCCTGCAGGATACAAAAACGGTACACTTCCACTGTTAATATGGGCA